>NZ_JBECOT010000007.1:0-125121 GCF_040104395.1 Pseudoalteromonas sp. BZA4 | reverse complement strand
GAAAGACGCGGTGTGAAGTGCGCCGCCATTGCATTAGCAAATAAAACAGTTAGGACAGCGTATGCCATGCTGAAAAAGGGCACGAGTTATGAACCCAGTTTACTAGCCAATTAATATTTAGCCTTCAATAACAGAAACAACAGTATTGACCAAGAACCTGCGTTAAGCGGTTAGACCCACCCTTGATAGCCTGTAAAGTGCCTGGCGTGTTAAAACACCGAGTAGGAGAAGAGGCACAAGGGCGCGAATACATCAAAGGGCCAAGGTAGCTCCTCATTATGAGCCCGCATATAAGCACGCAGTCTGACAAAATTAACGAAGGGTATTGTGCAATAGGAGGAGTCCATATAAGGCACTTCAGTGCCGAATTCAGACGTTAACAAACACATTCACGGCTTAAGGCCATTCCTACAATACACTTTACCTAGAACCTCCAGCAGAGGGATACGCAGCACCAAACACCCAGACCGCGCGGCTGAGTGCTGACGGCTGAAAGCTGATAGCTCTGTGTTGGGTTTCGCTCCGCTCTACCCAACCTACGCCAAACTTCCAAGCTTTACTCTTTCAACTTTCCCCTCGCTAACTTACTTTTATAACACTCATTCCCCTTGTCTTTGCTCTGCTTTGGCTAGCTGAATGTACTTTGTTTCGACTAGTTGTGAGAGGGGAACAAGTTCGAAGCCTTGTTGTTGCAGTTCAGGGAGGGCTTGTTGTAGAAAAACAACGGTTTCTGGGTAGGGGTGGGCGATGGCGATTGCGTAGTTGAAGTGTTTAGCTTTGCTTTTTAGTTCTTCAAGTTGATGTTGTAGCTGGCTTTGGGTGACATTGTTATCAAGAAATACATGGCGAGATACATTAGCCACACCATAGAGGTTAGCAACGTTTTGTGCTTCGCTTTGACTCGTTGTTCGGCTATCTAAGAAGTACAAACCTCGTTTCTTTAATATTTCCATCGTCCATTTCATTGGCTCGGTAAGTTGTGTTAACTCAGAGCCCATGTGGTTATTGACCCCTTTTACTTGTGGTAGAGAGGCTAACGCATGACCAAGTGTTGTTTGTAACTCTGACTTACTCATAGTATCAGTAAGTGCACCCGGACCAAGTGCTTTAGTTTTATCAAGCGCTTGCATTGGTACATGTAAAAGTAGTTCTTTATGAGTTCTACTGGCGCGTTCAGCAAATATTTGCGAATAGGGTGTATGGGGCAAGATTGAGAAGGTCACTTGCCCTGGTAAGTTTAATATTTCAAGATCGCGCTGATGATTGCCTATATCATCAATTACTATGGCTATTTTCTTTGCTTGGCAGAATAGCGGTAGGCAACATACGGCGAGTAATAAGCCTGTTTTTAAGTTCACTTTTTGTAATTATTATATCCGTTGTGAGCATTTACTTACTGCATAATAAAAAGCTGCTTTGCTGTAAGTTGCTTTTTGTCTTGTCTATCTAGAAGTGAGCTAAAAAGCGCCAATTCTTGGATGTTTTTTATTATAACGCCTTGGTCAATTTCTGAAAGCATTGTTTGATTAATACTCACATCTGGGGTGATCCCCTTTCCATCGATAGATTGACCCGCAGGTGTGTAATAACGTGCTGTAGTCAGTTTTAATGCGGTATTACCGTTACCTAAAGGTATCAGCGATTGCACTGAGCCCTTACCAAAAGAAGTTTCTCCAATTAGCACCGCTCGTTGATTATCTCTTAATGCTGCTGCGAGTATTTCAGCCGCAGAGGCTGAGTTTTCGTTAATAAGTACAGCAATGGGAGCGCCACTGAGTATGTCACCTTTATGGGCTTTATACTTCTGATTAGCTTCATTAAAGCGGCCTTTGGTTGATACTATGGTGCCGTTATCTAAGAACAGATCTGCAACTTCAATGGCCCCTTGTAATGTACCGCCTGGGTTATCGCGTAAATCAATAATTAAACCTGAAAGAGGGAAGCTATTAGTAACCTGCATTTTTGCAAGTTCTCGAGCAACATCGTGCAATGTGTGGTTATTGAATGAGTTGATACTGATAAGCGCAACGCCTGTATCTGCCAAATGACCATGAACGCTTTGTAAGTTGATTTGTTGGCGCTTGATCGAGAAATTTAGCTCAGTATCTTTCTCTCTTTTTACAGCTACATCGACAGCACTTTGACCGCTTTGGCGAATTAATTTAGCCACTTCTTCGATGCTTTTGTCTAAAATAGGTTGTTGATTAATCGCAATAACTTCATCATTTACCTGAAGACCCGCAAGCGCCGCAGGTGAGTTATTAATAGTGTTAACAATATAAACCCGACCATCTTCAACTTTTACTTCGATACCGAGTCCTGTGTATCTACCATTAGTGCTACTGAAGATAGCATCGAGCTCAGTTTCGTCGAGGTATTTTGAGTATGGATCAAGGCGTTCGAATAACGCTTCGACTTGTAAGTTATCAGGCTGGGTTACAAATGTGTTTTGTAGTTTCAGATCATCAACATAATATGTATGGATATTAAATAGAATTTCGTTTAGTTGCTGATGCTGTAGTGACTGTAACGAGGGTTTTGCAACAGCCTGAAACGATTGCAGTATCAGGCATAGCAAGCTGACAAGTAATAAAAAAGACAGCTGAGTAAAAAACTTAGCTGGGGATAAATGAGCTTTGTAAGAGTAAGTTGTGTTTAGCATCAGCTGCTCCTCATAGAGTGCAGCTATTTAATCAATTAAATGCGTCTGCACCATTTTACAGGATTTACTGCGCGTCCTTTGTGGCGTATTTCAAAGTATAGACCAGGATCCGGTTGTCCGCCGCTTTGACCGACTAATGCAATCGTTTCGCCTTCTCTAACAAGGTCGCCAACATCGCGAAGAAGGGTTTGAGCGTGACCATATAAGCTCATAAAGCCATCGCCATGATCAATAGCGATAACCCAGCCAAAGCCATTTAGCCAGTCAGCGTAAACTACTTGGCCGTTCTGGACACTTTTAACATTACTGCCTTCTTTGGCGCTGATAAGTACACCTTTCCAATCTATGTTGCCGTGCTTGCGTTGTCCAAAGCGGTGGCGTAATGCTCCTTTGGTTGGCCAGTCGAGTTTGCCCTTACTACTTTGTAAGCCTAGTAATTCAACCTTTTCACTTCGTTCTTGTTCAAGCTCTTCAATAGCGGTGATCAGGGTTTGCTCGTTTTCTTTTAAGTAATCAATTGAGCTCTTCGTTTCTTTTAACGCTGACTGGAGTTTATTGAGGTTAGTTTTACGCTCTTGTTGTGCATTGACTAGAGCTTGCTGGCGTCTTTTTTGCTCATCATATAAGGCAACTAGACGTTGTTTGGTTTTTTCAAGCTCAGCTTGGTTGTCTGCAATTTCTTGCTGTAGTGCTTTGAGCTCTTCAATTTGCTCAATACGTGCTTTATTTAAATAATTATAATAACTTAGTGTGCGCTCAATTTTGGCTGTGTCTTGTTGGTTAAGCAACATCTTTGAGTAGTCATGGCTACCCGCCATATAGGCGCTTTTTAGTTGTGCAGCTAATAAGGTTTGGCGTTGTGTTTGCTGGGCCTTAAGTTGCTCGGCTTTAGCTTGTTGTTCTCGCTGTTGTTGCTCATTTTCTTTAACAGATTGGGCGGCAAGGTTTAATGCTTTGGCATTTTTTGCGATGTCGAGTTCATGGGCGCGCAGATCTTTGCGCATTTGGGCAATGGACTTGCGTTGACCTTTAAGCTCAGCCTCTGTTTTTTGTATAGCTGATTGAATGTCTGATAAGTCTTTTTTGGTTTGATCTTCATTAGCAACAACCGAAGTTGCTACTAATGAAGTCAGTATTAAACCAGTTTTAAGGAAGTGGTTAATACATTTACTCATAGCTTATTTCAGCGTCATGATTGGTTTACCAGTCATTTCACTTGGCTGCTCTAAGCCGAGTAGGTGAAGCATGGTTGGAGCCACGTCACTCAATGTTTTACCATCATGTGGTGTTGCATCACGGCCAACATAGATAAATGGCACTGGCTCACTGGTGTGTGCGGTATGTGCTTGGCCCGTTGCTGGGTTAGCCATTTGTTCAGCATTACCATGATCGGCAGTAATAAGCGCTTCACCACCATGTTCTTCAAGTGCTGCAACTACACGACCAATACAATGATCAACTGCTTCACATGCTTTCACTGCTGCTTCGTATACGCCAGAGTGACCTACCATGTCTCCGTTAGGGTAGTTACAGATGATGGCATCGTATTTACCGCTAGCGATTGCTTCAATAAGCTTATCGGTCAGCATTTCAGAGTTCATTTCTGGTTGCAGATCGTATGTTGCAACTTGTGGTGATGGAATTAGTTCGCGCGTCTCACCAACAAATTCATCTTCACGGCCACCGCTGAAGAAAAAGGTCACGTGTGCGTATTTTTCTGTTTCAGAAATACGTAGCTGTGTTTTACCTTGCTTCTCTAACCATTCGCCTAATACATTTGTTAAAGGCTCTGGGGCAAACGCAATCGGCGCTTTAATGTCTGCTGCGTATTCTGTCATCATCACAAAAGCGCTTAACTCTGGTGATTTTTTCTTATCAAAACCACTGAAGTCAGCATCAACAAAGGCACGAGTCATTTCACGTGCTCGGTCTGCTCTGAAGTTAGCAAAGATAACAGTGTCGCCGTCATTGATCTCAGCAGCTGCTTGGCCTTCTGGCACAACCGTTGTTGCAGCTACGAATTCGTCATTCTCGTCACGTGCATAAGCGGCTTCTAGTGCGGTTACACCGTCAGTGTAGCTGTATTCAGCAATGCCACTAACCATAACGTCATAAGCAAGCTCGACACGGTTCCAACGGTTATCGCGGTCCATTGCATAGTAACGACCAACAAGCGTTGCTAAACGGCCACAGCCAAGTTCTGCAAATAAGGCTTCGATGCGCTCAATTGATGCTTTTGCGCTACGTGGCGGCGTGTCACGACCGTCTAAGAAACCATGGAAGTAAACTTCTTTTGCACCGCGCTTAGCAGCAAGTTCAATCGTTGCCACAATGTGGTCTTCGTGACTATGAACACCACCTGGGCTTAAAAGACCCATAATATGCACGGCTTTGCCTGCATTTACTGCTTTGTCGATATTATCAACAAGCGCTGGGTTGCTATCGAACTCACCATCATCAATGGCTTTAGTGATGCGAGTAAAATCTTGGTAAACGATACGGCCAGCACCTAAATTTACGTGGCCTACTTCAGAGTTACCCATTTGTCCTGCAGGTAAACCAACATCAAGTCCCGAACCTGAAATTAATGTATGTGGGCGGGTTGCCCAAAGGTTGTCGAGTACTGGGGTATTAGCAGCAAGTATGGCGTTACTTTCTGTGTCTTCACGGTATCCCCAACCGTCTAAGATCATTAATACCAATGGTTTTTTATGCTCTGTCATTATAGCTCCTGAAGATTGGCACTTATAT
Source organism: Pseudoalteromonas sp. BZA4 (assembly GCF_040104395.1). NCBI lineage: Bacteria > Pseudomonadati > Pseudomonadota > Gammaproteobacteria > Alteromonadales > Pseudoalteromonadaceae > Pseudoalteromonas > Pseudoalteromonas sp. BZA4. Next base: position 119,708 of record NZ_JBECOT010000007.1, on the reverse strand, counting down.
ATCACTAGCATACCGTGTTTTATGGTTTTGATCAGCTATCAATATGTCATATTAAAATATTTCACGCCCTAGCATTTTCAATTCAAGCACGTATACTTGCGTGGCAAATTTTAATTAACCCATGGCTATGCGCTGTGGTACCTAATTTCTTAGTGGAAAACGCATGGATCAATATATTGAATTTATCTCAAATCATCCGGTTTTGAGCATTATCTGGTTAGCATTAGTCGCTATGCTGATCAGCAGTTGGTTTAAAAGTAAATTTTCGGCTATCCGTCAAATCAACCCACAGCAACTTACCTTGCTAATTAACCGTGATGATGGTCAAGTGATTGATATACGTGCACAAAAAGAGTTTAACTCTGGCCGTATTGCAGGCGCAACTCACTTAAATCCAGAAAAAGCAAAGCAATCTGATTTTTCAAGCCTTGAAAAGTTTAAGACTAAACCCATTATACTAGTATGTACCACGGGCATGACTGCCTCAGGTATCGCAACTGCAATGCATAAAGCAGGTTTTGAGCGTGTTTATGTATTAGCGGGCGGTATGGGCGCTTGGCAATCAGCTAGCTTACCGACAACGACCGGTCGTTAATAAGGCTCATTGCCCGATAGAGGAATTATTATGAGTAATGTTGTTCTTTACACAAAAGCATACTGTCCATTCTGCCAACGTGCTTTGGCGTTATTAGATAGTAAAGGTGTAGACTACACGAATATCGATATTGGTGTTCACCCTGAGCGTCGTGATGAAATGATCGACAAAGCAAATGGTGGTTACACAGTTCCGCAAATTTTCATTAATGATGAACATATCGGCGGTTGTGACGACATGATGGCAATTGAAGCGCAAGGCCTTTTAGACGCAAAGCTTAACGCTTAATAAATTTTAAATATAAAAACGAATACAAGTTAGGAATTACAATGAACGAAGAAAATCAAAACGCAGCAGCAGAACAAGCCGGCGCTCAATTCTCAATCCAACGCATCTACACTAAAGATGTTTCATTTGAGACGCCTAACTCACCTGCTATTTTCCAAAAAGAGTGGACTCCTGAAGTTAAGCTTGACTTAGATACTCGTTCTAACAAATTAGAAGAAGGTGTGTTTGAAGTTGTTCTTGCGTTAACAGTAACAGCTTCAATCGGTGAAGAAACTGCATTCCTATGTGAAATCCAACAAGCGGGTATTTTCACAATTGGTGAAGTTGAAGAAGTTCAACTTGCACACATGTTAGGTGCTTTCTGCCCGAACGTACTTTTCCCTTACGCACGTGAAGCAGTATCAAACCTAGTTAACCGTGGTACTTTCCCACAATTAAACTTAGCGCCAGTTAACTTTGACGCACTATTTGCTCAATACATGCAACAACGTGCAGCTCAAGATCAACAGGCAACTGCAGACGCATAAGCTATGAGTACAGCACAATCAGCTGTTACAGTATTAGGGGCGGGGTCTTATGGCACCGCCCTTGCTATTTGCTTTGCCAGAAATGGCCACCCAGTGACCTTGTGGGGCCGCAATAGCGATGACGTTGCTACGCTTGCAGCTGAGCGAAAGAATCAACGTTATGTTCCGGATGTTAGCTTTCCTGAAACCCTCCAACTAGAAGCAGATTTAGAAACGGCAGTTAAAGCAAGCAAGATCATTTTGGTTGTTGTGCCGAGTCATGCTTTTGCTGGCACGCTGCAAAAAATCAAACCTTGGTTGTCAGAAGGTGCTGAAGTTGCATGGGCTACCAAAGGTTTAGAGCCAAATACAGGGCGTTTACTGCAAGAAGTAGCGGTACAAGAGCTAGGCGATGATGTTCCTCTGGCTGTGCTTTCAGGACCTACTTTTGCAAAAGAAATGGCAATGGGTTTACCAACCGCTATTTCGGTATCGTCGACCTCTAAAGACTTCGCTAAGCAATTAGCTGACCTTTTACACTGTGGCCGCTCATTTAGGGTTTATAACAATGATGACTTCATTGGTATACAGCTTGGTGGCGCAGTTAAAAATGTGATTGCGATTGGCGCTGGTATGTCTGATGGTTTTGGCTTTGGTGCCAACGCACGTACTGCCTTAATCACTCGCGGTTTAGCTGAGCTTTGCCGTTTAGGGTGTGCATTAGGTGCCCGTTCAGATACCTTTATGGGTATGGCTGGCCTTGGTGACTTGATCTTAACCTGTACAGATAACCAATCTCGTAACCGTCGCTTTGGTCTTGCACTTGGCAAAGGTGAAGGCGTAGAAGCTGCGATTGAAGCTATTGGTCAGGTTGTTGAAGGCTATAGAAATACCAAAGAAGTGTATTTACTTGCTGAGCGCACAGGTATTGAAATGCCAATAACGGAGCAAATTTACCAAGTACTTTATGAAAATAAAGATGTAAAAGAAGCTGCGATGGCACTACTTGGCCGTGAGCAAAAATCTGAATAATTTAGATTGTGCACTGTTAAATAAAAAACGCGATTGATTAATCGCGTTTTTTATTTGATGTACCGTTGCAACCACTAGCTAGATTGCTGCTTTTCTAGCGTGTCATTAATAAATTCGCTGACTTGGTTGGCTTTTAATGGCTTGCAGTAATAATAACCTTGTTGAAAATGACAGCCCATAATATGCAGCATGTAGGCTTGCTCTTCAGTTTCTACTCCTTCAGCAACCACATTTATATCCAAATACTTAGCTAACCGCACTATGGTGGCGGTGATGTTGCGATCTTGGTCGTTTTTATCGATATCTTTTACGAATGACTTGTCGATTTTGAGCGTATCGATTGGAAAACGCTTTAAGTAACTGAGTGATGAATGACCCGTGCCAAAGTCATCCAGCGCGATGTGCACACCAATCGATTTAATGCGTTTCATTTGCTGCTCTGCAAATTCAGGGTTATCCATCATGGCGCTTTCTGTGATCTCGAGTTCTAAGCAATGTGCCGGTACGTCAAATTTTGCTAAGTTGTCGATGAGGGTTTCAATGAGGCTACTTTGCTGAAAGTGTAAGGCTGAAATATTAATTGCGACATTACCAAACGAAATGCTTTGTTTTCGCCACTGGGCCAGTTGATTAAGCAGCTGCTCCATCAGTAATTGGGTGAGCGGAATAATGGCACCATTTTGTTCGGCAAGCGGAATGAACTCATCGGGGTTAATCACACTGCCATCTTCTTGAGGCCAGCGAACTAATGCTTCAAAGCCGTATAACTGATTATGCTGGGCATCAAACTTAGGCTGAAAATAAAGCTCAAACTCATTGTTGGTAATGGCTTTAAATAAAGCGCTCTCTTTGGTTAACTCGGTTGGGTCGAGAGTATGGCGCTCTTTATCAAAAAATTGATACGTATTACGGCCCATTTTTTTTGCATGATTCAAAGCACTATTTGCGCTGCGCATTAAGTATTCACAGTTGTAGGCGTTGTCTGGGTAGATAGCAAGACCACAACAGGCCGATAGCGAGGTCTCAAAACCATCTAACATAAATGGGGTTTTAAACTGCTGAAGCACGATGTCTGCGGTTTTTTTAGCAAAAAATACGGTTTGACCTGAATAAAGATAGGGCGGCACGAGTACCGCAAATTCATCTGCACCGAGTCTTGCAATGGTAAAGCCTGAATTTAGTGAGTCAGTTAAACGACACGCCACTTCTTTTAGCAGTACATCGCCAATTGTGTGACCGAGCGAATCGTTAATTTTTTTGAAGTTATCTATATCAATAAAGATGATTAGCAGACTAGGATAAGTGTCGTTACAAGCATTGATTGCTTTTTCAAGTGACTCTATAAAAATAGCGCGGTTTGATAAACCAGTGACACTGTCTTTGGTCGTGAGCTTGAGCATAGTTCGCTCGTTATTCTTACGTGCAGTGACATCAGAAAACATGCCAACGTACCGTACAGAGTTTTTTGGAAAGCGTGATGTGATCACTTTTGTTATACATAAATCAATAGCGTAGGGTTGCCCATCTTTGCGTAAATTCCAAATTTCGCCAGACCAATAACCATCATTACTCAGCTCTTGTTGAATGATTTCTTCGAGTTGTGTATCACGACTGGCTTGCGTTAATGCTTTGAATTTTTTACCAAATACATCGGCTTTTTTATAACCCGATATTTCACTAAATGCGTTATTAATTTCTATGATCCGAAACTGTTCGTCGGTGACCCAAATACCATCTTTAGACTGGGAAAGTAGAGCATCCATCAGCGTCATCTTTTGGTTTCTTTGATAATAGATAACCGCACCAATGAGGATGACAATCGCTAAAAAGATCAGTAGTAATAGGGGAGTCGTATTGGGGGCTTGTGAGTTAGAGGGATTTGACACAGCAGTAGAGGCAGCACTAGAAAAGTGCTGCATCAGCAAAATGATACTGCATACTCGGGCAAAAAAGCGCATTAAATCCATCTTTAGGAACAAACTCACCTATTTAGGTTAGTCCATAAAAAATGGTCGTGCTAAACAATTAGTGAATATTTATTACAAGCGCTTTTTCAATGAGTTATTGACCGTTCACAAAACCCAGCTGACGCCAAGATTCATAAACAAATACAGCAACTGAGTTAGATAAGTTCATACTACGGCTGTCTTTTTGCATTGGAATACGTATACGTTGCTCTTTCGGCAACGACTGAATTAGCTCATCAGGTAAGCCACGTGTTTCAGGGCCAAACACTAAACAATCGCCAGGCTGATATTGTGCTTGATGATGAAATTGACTGCCTTTAGTGGTGCAAGCATACACTTTTTTCGGTTGGCATTTTTCTAGATATGCTTCAAACGAGGCATGGCGCTGTACATGGCTAAACTCATGATAATCAAGACCTGCACGTTTTACGCGTTTATCATCCCACTCAAAGCCAAGGGGTTCAATTAGGTGTAACGCATAACCTGTGTTTGCGCATAAGCGAATGATATTACCCGTGTTTGGTGGAATTTCTGGTTGGTACAACACAATATCAAGCATGTGAATCTCATTTATAAGGATTTGATCTGCTGCTGAGTATACACGAACTAGAATTAAAAGATGATATACTCAACACAGTTACTCACTAAAGGTAAGTTGTTGTGCAGCATCGTAGTTATGAGTTTTGGGTTAAAACAGCCAGTATAGTCACCATTGTTATGGTGAGTCTGATGATCGCGGCAAAAAGCTGGGCTTGGCTTGCATCTGGCTCGGCGTCAATGTTGGGTTCATTGACCGATTCGTTAATGGATATCACCGCATCATTGATGAGTTTTTTAGTGCTAGGTTATGCACTACGCCCTGCTGATGACGACCATCGCTTTGGTCACGGAAAAGCCGAAGCATTAGCCGGGCTTGCACAAGCTGCTTTTATAGCTGGCTCAGGTTGCTTTTTAGCGTTTCATGGCATTGAGCGCTTATTTAATCCGGTAACCTTAAAGCATTCAGACCTTGGTATTTGGGTTAGTATTTTCGCTATTGTTTGTACGCTCGTGGTGGTGTTTGTGCAAACTAAGGTGATAAATCACACCGAATCAATCGCCATTAAAGCAGACTCGATTCATTATAAAGGCGATTTAATCTTAAACTTGGCGGTATTACTGGCAATTGTGTTAGCTAAGTACGGTGTCGCTTATGCCGATCCATTATTTGCTATTGGGGTGGCTGTTTATTTACTTTATAACAGCTGGGATATTGCTCGCGAAAGTGCGGATCACTTAATGGATAAAGAGCTCCCAGATGAAGAAAAACAACAAATACTGGCCATTGTGAATAGTCATCAAGACGTTTTTGGCGCCCATGATATTCGTACCCGCCAAGGTGGTAAAATTAAGTTTATTCAGATGCATTTAGAGCTGGAAGACTCATTATCATTGATAAGAGCGCATCAAGTTGCTGATGAAGTAGAGGCATTAATTCAAACGCATTTTGATTGCGAAATGGATATTTTGATGCACCTTGACCCACTTTCGGTGGTTAACAAAACACGTCAAAGCTCAGCACAAAATTGATAAAAATCGCTGAGTATTGTTTGTCTGATCTCGTCGCGTTCACACAATAGTTCGTGGCGAGCGCCCGCATAGCTTTTTAGTTGTGCTTGCTTTTGCCTATGGGTAAGTGCAAATTGCGCAGCGTTATCGACCACAGTATCTTGCTCGGCGCTTGCGATAAACAAAGGAATATCGACTTTTTTATCGACTAAAGAAGCAATAAAATCAAACGATGCATTGAGCCAGCCATAGGTTACGCCACCTAGTTGTAAATCATTTTCTGCTTCATACAGCTCTCTGAACAGTTTATAGCGAATTTCACTACTGGTTAGTTCATTAGCTGCAAAGTCGACTGGTAAATAATCGCTTTGGCCAAATGCGTAACTGCGGCCAAGACCAAGTAAGGATGCAATTTTAGCAGCCAGTTTTGCTACAGGCTTTGGCGTGCCTTTAGTATAGATATCAAACATCGGCGCTGATAAAAAAGCACCCGCAAATTGATGCTGATAGCGCGATAGGTAATCATAGGCAATGGCACTGCCCATAGAGTGGCCAAGCAAAACCTGCTTTCCTTGCCAGTGTTGCTGCACCACTTTTTCTATAAATACAGCAAAGTCATTTGCGTAATCAGTAAAACGGTTTACATAGCCTTTATGAGTATTTTTTAGATGACGATAAGAGCGACCTTGCCCCTGGTGATCAACACTAAAAACTGCAAAGCCATTTTGATATAGCTCCCACAGCAACTCTTTGTACTTAATTAAAGACTCTATTCGGCCAGTACTGATAACGATGGCCGTTTTTGCTTGTTGGGGAATTGCATAGCCGTAATAAAGCTTGCCATGAGCGCTGCTCAGAAAGTCTTGCTGTAATTGCTCAGAAAAAAACTGATTAATATTAGGTAGGTTATTAACAAGACTTGCTTCGCTACTATAAAACATTTACTCACTCTTAAAAGGTAGACGGATGTTTACGCACAGTCCGCCATGTTCTTGGTTTTCAAGTGTTAGTGTACCATCATGTGCTGAGATAGCATTCTTTGCAATTGCAAGACCTAAACCCGTGCCGCCTGTGCTTCTATCACGAGCATGCTCCTGACGGAAGAAAGGTTCACACAGCCTTGCTAGGTTTGCTTCATCAACCCCTTTACCGTCATCACAAATAGTGATGTAGATAGCGTCTGATTCAACTAGGCCAATTGAGATTGAATGTTCTGCGTATTTAATGGCATTGCGAAGTACATTCTCAAGCGCGCTGGCTATTAAGGTTTCATCGCATTTTAAATCGGCTGTTAGTGTACCATTAACAATAAGCTCTTTATTACTTTGCTTGGCCTCAAATTGAGCATCGTTGAGTACATGATCAACAATCACTTGTAAGGATTGTGTACTCAACGCCAGAGTCTGGCTTTTGGCTTCTAAACGTGAAACTTGAAGTACATCGGCAATCATTTTATCAAGCTGATTTGCCTCTTTTTCAATGCGCTCTAAATAAGTGTGTTGAGCATCATCTGCTTGCATTTGTGCAAGGCCTGTGGCCATTTTTAAGCGCGTTAATGGTGAACGTAGTTCATGAGAAATATCTGCTAGTAGTCGTTTTTGAGCGCTAATAAGCTGCTCAAGTTGCACCGCCATGGTATTAAAGTCACGACCAAGTACACCTAACTCATCTTGACGAGTAGGAGATACATCGGCACGGGCAGTTAAATCGCCATGAGCTAGTTTTTTTGCTGTTTCTTTTAAACTATTAATAGGTGCAATTAAGTTACGGCTAAAGAAGAAACTCAGCATCAAGGATGCAACTAAAGCAATAAGCAGTTTAAGCCAAACAGGCATTAGCCATAGGCTGACAAAAAACGGTTTCTTGCGTTTTTCATCTATTTCATAAAGATAAAACTTACCTTCAGGCACATTCAAAGCTACCGGCCCATAAGCTTGGTATTCATCGGTAAAAATAATTTGCGGACGCATATATTTGGTAAAGTTCAGCAAGCTTAAATCAATGTCTTTGGATACAGGTTCGCTGAGCATTTCAACACCATGAACCTCACCATTTAAGTACAGTAATTTATGCTTTGATAAGCGCGGATGAGATAAAACCTCTTGAGTTGATTTTCCGTGTTTAGCAACAATGCGTTCAATACTTTTAGCTGTGTACTCAAGATTTTTCAGCATGGGTCCACGCAGGTCGTCATTGCCGACATTGCTCGTTAACTGGCTTAAAAACACCAGTATTGTGATAGTCGCTATGACAGTAACCCAAAACCAAGCAAATATTTTTAAAAACAAATAATGGCGGGGATGCTTTAGCCAGCTTGGAGTTTGCATATTATTCGCCTTGTATTAATACATAACCACTGCCACGCATGGTTTTGATCCGTTCATTACTAACATGCTCTGCAATTTTTTTACGGATGTTGCTGACATGCATATCGATTGAGCGGTCAAAAGGTGCAAGGCGTCTACCTAATACTTGTTCACTTATTTGCTCTTTGCTGATCACTTCTCCGGCATGTTGCACTAGCATGGCAAGGATCTCATACTCAGTGCCGGTTAGGCTAAGTACATTGTCATTAACAGAAGCTTCTCGTGTTGCGAAATTAACATTGATGCTGTTAACACTCAATGAGCTGGTCTGTTGGCTCGATAAGCTATTGATATGTTCGATGCGACGAGTAATTGCTTTAACGCGAGCTAGTAGCTCTCTGTGATTAAATGGCTTAGGAATATAATCATCTGCGCCTAGCTCTAAACCAAAGATACGATCAAAATCTTCGCCTTTCGCAGTTAACATGATCACCGGTGTGAGCTTATGTTGTCTTAATTGCTTTAGCACATCGAAGCCATCCATAGAGGGTAACATCACATCAAGCAATATTAGCTCATAGTTATGCTTAATAGCTTGCTTTAGGCCTTCAGCGCCATCATGAACACACTCTACTGTAAAACCTTGTGCTGACAAGTACTCGCTGAGTAATTCGCACAATCCTGTATCGTCGTCGATCATTAATAGTTTCATTCTGACACCTAGCTATTTATTTCTTTAAGGTTATTTTACTCAGTAAATTGTGTAAAAGTGAATCTTTACACAACCTTTACACTGGCTTGCGTTCCTTTGCATTGCATTAGTTATAGTTAACCCATCAGTCGGAAACGACAACAGAGCACAACCCAACAAAAGGTAATGATTATGACTATTTCAAATAAGCTTTCTAAATTCGTACTTGTTTGTGGTTTAGCAGCAGCCAGTGTAGGTGCTACTTCAGCAATGGCGAAAGGAGACTTTAACCGTGGTATGAACCCTCAGGCTCGTTTTTTACTTTCTGAGCGTGGTATTGATAAATTACAACTTACCGAAGAGCAGCAAACGCAACTTAAAGCAATTTTTGCCGAGCAGAAAACACAATTTGCAGCACTGCGTGGCGATAAAGATGTAATGAAAGCCGCTCGTGCTGCACACAAAGAGAAAATGGATGCGTTATTAGCAACAAAAGCATTTGACGAAAATGCCGCATTAGAGCTGATTAAAGCACGCCAAGAAAAAGGCCAGCAGTTTGCCATGCTAAAAATGAAATCTGACCATGCGATTTGGCAGGTTTTAAATGCTGAACAGCGCGATAGCTATCAAGAGATTAAAAAGCACCTGCGTAAAAAAGGTCACAAAAAGGGCCACCATGGTCCACGCGGCGAGCGTAAAGGTGGGCGTTCAGAAGGTTAAAAGTGATAGGTTATTTTAAAAATGCGGCAATTGCCGCATTTTTTGTATTTGATGCTTTATTCTTTAAAGAATGAATCATCATTTTTAGCCAGCATTGCTTCGATATCTTCAATCATATCTTGGCTCAAATCATTAGCATTGCTAATTGGGCTAGAAATTTTATTGTTTTCAAACGACCACTCGCCTAAATCAATTAGCTGGCAGCGTTTTGAGCAAAATGGACGATGCGGGCTTTGCTCTGACCATTCAACTTTGGCTTTGCATGTTGGGCAGTTTACAACTGTTGGCATTGAATAACTCTCAAATAAGCACTTTTGTCAGATCTTACTGAACAGTAAGCTGATAATCCAGTAACGAATTTGTTTAGAAACTCGTTACTCGGTTTATTTCTGCCAAAGAGGTAACACCATCAGCGGCTTTTTTCAGGCCAGATAAACGCAGATCATTAAAGCCTGATCGCAGAGATACTTCAGCGATTTCGAGTGAGTTACCACCACGCATAATAATTTGCGCTATTTCAGGGGTAATTTGCATTACTTCGTAAATACCTACTCGACCTTTATACCCTTCAGTACAGCTGTCGCATCCTTTTGGTGCAAATAACTGAACCTCATTGAGCTTGTCTTTATCAAAACCTTGGCGAATCAATTCTTCATCAGGTAGTTTTTCTGGTGTTTTACACTTAGGGCAAAGCCGTCTTGCTAAACGCTGCGCAATAATAAGGCTGATAGAACTTGCTACGTTATAAGCAGGAACACCCATATTTAAAAGACGAGTAAGAGTTTCTGGCGCTGAGTTTGTATGCAGAGTCGATAATACCAAGTGACCTGTTTGCGCCGCTTTTATTGCAATTTCAGCGGTTTCAAGGTCACGGATCTCACCAACCATTACTACATCGGGATCTTGTCGTAAGAAAGCCTTTAATGCATTGGCAAAGGTCATGTCTGCCTTTGGATTAATTTGTACTTGGTTAATCCCTTCAAGGTTGATCTCTACTGGATCCTCGGCAGTACTGATATTGCGCTCTGGCTGGTTAAGAATATTCAAACCTGTATAAAGTGATACCGTTTTACCAGAGCCCGTTGGACCGGTTACTAAGATCATACCTTGAGGCTGCTCAAGCGCGTCCATGTAGAGTTTTTTCTGCTCTAGCTCATAACCAAGTACATCGATACCTAGCATAGCACTTGATGAGTCGAGAATACGCATAACGATTTTTTCGCCCCAAAGGGTAGGCAAGGTACTGACACGGAAGTCGATACTTTTACGTTCAGTAATTTTAAGCTTAATACGGCCATCTTGAGGTTTACGTTTTTCTGCTATGTCTAGTCGTGACATAACCTTGATACGCGCAGATAAACGGCTCGCTAAGCTATTTGGCGGACTTGCCATTTCATGCAAAATACCATCGATACGAAAACGTACACGGTAACGGTGTTCATAAGGCTCAAAGTGTAGATCCGAGGCCCCTTTTTTAATTGCGTCCATCAAAATTTTATTGATGTAAACGATAATAGGAGCGTCGTCTTTATCTTCATCTTTTGGTGCTAAATTTTGGGGAGTTTCTGACTCTAAATCCCCGAGTTCTTTGAATTCGCTTTCACTTAAATGCAAGCTTCCTGCAGCATCAAATAATTGCTCAATTTTGTTTTCAAGTTGCGTGTAATCAACAACGACCACTTCACATGAAAGACCAGTACTAAATTCAAAGTTTTCAAAGGCTCCGTAATCGGTTGGATCAGAGGCGGCAATGTAGAGTTTACGGCCTTTTTTTACTAAAGGCAGAATGTGGTGTTCACGAATTAGTTTGTCTTTAACTAGTTCTTCGCTAATGTTCGCTACATCAAAGTCTCTAATATCAAAATAAGGCACACGAAAAAGATCTGTGCATTGCTCTGCGAGTTCATGGCCAGCCATACCACATGTTTTAGAAATTAGCTCCGCAGTAGAGCTGTATTCGCGCTGCTTTGATTTTACGGTCTCTGCATCAATGCGACCTAGAGTGATAAATTTTCGAAGTAGCGGTGAGTTAATATTCATTGCGCACCTAGTTTGATCCTTTATTTGCCACAATCTAACAGAAAAAGTAAATCGGTTACATCAGTCTTGTCTGATTTTGGAAAAATTGCAAAATAAATTAACCATAAACTCAAATGTTTAGCTAGTTAATTGGTACTTTGGTATTGTTTTTCTGTGGCTGCTTTTTACAAAAATAAGTATTTAAATCAATAATATCGTTAAATTAAAGTTAGGTATTTCTCATGCAACTTTTGTACATCAATTTTTACATCAGAAAGAAGGCGGTTATTATCTACTGTATCTGTCGCTTTTTGTTGCTTATCTGTTCTGGACATTTGTGAAGCGATGATTTGCTTAGCTAATTCAACAGAGATCTTGTCTCGAGTTGTGGTTCTCGTTATTTGCACTTCAACAGGAACATCTACCAATAGAGTATGATCACAGAATTGATCTAAGCCGTTTTCAAAAAGTAGAGGCGCAACTAATATTACATACTGGCTGGTGGCTTGTTGTAATTGAGCGAGCATTGATTCTCTAATAAGCGGGTGCAATAAGTTATTAAGCCATTGCTTTTGTGATTCATCAGCAAAAATAATTGCTCTTAGTTTTGCACGATCAAGGCTGCCATCAGTAGTGAGTATCTCCTCACCAAAGTGTGCTGTAATTTTTGTAAGGCCAACAGATCCTGGCTCAACGACCTCTCTAGCCACGATATCGGCATCAACCACCTGAATGCCAAGCTCTTCAAACATGGCGCTTATTGCACTTTTCCCTGAGCCGATACCACCCGTTAATCCTAAAATCCAGCTTGCCATAATCAGTAGCCCAAATAATTAAAGTAGTAAGCTTGAATTTGCTCACCCCAAAGCAAGGTTAGCCAACCGGCAATGGCAAGGTAGGGCCCAAATGGGATTGGCGTAGTTTTGTCTTTACCTTGAATAATGATTTGCGCAATGCCGATGATGGCACCGACGACACTTGATAGCAGCACGATAGTTAAAATATCTTGCCAGCCAAGTAGTGCACCAAACACGGCTAATAGTTTAAAGTCGCCATAACCCATGCCTTCTTTACCAGTAGCAAGCTTGAATAACCAATAGACACTCCATAAGCTCAGGTAGCCAACTGCTGCGCCGATAATGGCATCGCTCGGTGCAATGGTAATATCCATAGTGGCAGCAATCAGCGCTAACCAAACGAGTGGCAAAGTGAGTTGGTCGGGCAATAACATGTGATCTACATCGATAAAAGTTAATGCAACTAAAAACCAAGTAATCAATATATAAAGAAGAGCTAGCTTAGTTGGGCCAAAAACAGCGGCGACAACTAAACTTAAAACCGCTGTAAGCATTTCTACAATAGGGTAGCGCACAGATATTGGTGATTGACAATTTGCGCAGCGACCTTTTAATAATAGCCAACTTAGCACAGGGATATTTTGCCAAGCTTTAATCGGAGCCTTGCATTTTGGGCAGGTCGAATTAGGTTTTATTAAATTAAAGGGGGCTTGTTCTGTTTGCTGTTTTGAATTTAGCTCATCGGTCAATACAATACGGCATTCAGTTTGCCATTCTCTTTTCATCATCAGTGGCAAACGATAAATCACCACATTTAAAAAGCTACCAATACACAGGCTTACTAAGCCTACAGTCAAAAAATAAAACCACTGCTGACTTTGCATCGCAGTGGTTATATCAAGAAAAAAATTTACCATTAAAATACCTAACTTCAGGCCGTTTACAGGCCGACATTATTTCGCTGTGTTGAACTATTTTTATTATTTATTTTTATTATTTATTTTATGTAGCAAGTTATCAACTAGCATTTTTCTTACGGCTTATATTTTAAACAACTGAACCAAGTTGGAAAATTGGTAAATACATAGCAATAATTAAACCACCCACGAGTACGCCTAAGACTGCCATTATAAGTGGCTCAAGAAGGCTAGATAAACCGTCTACAGCATCATCAACTTCTTGCTCATAAATAGTCGCTACTTTTGCAAGCATACCATCGAGTGAACCCGACTCTTCACCTATGGCCACCATCTGCACCACCATATCAGGGAATATTTTAGTATTGCGCATCGCCCAGTTCATTAAATTACCAGAACTGACCTCGGCTTTGATTTCTAAAATCGCATAACGATACACCGCATTACCTGAAGCACCCGCAGCTGAGTCGAGTGCATCAACGAGGGGGACACCAGCAGCAAAGGTAGTAGAAAGTGTACGAGCATAACGAGCAACCGCAGCTTTATTTAAAATCATGCCAATAACAGGTAGCTTTAATATAGCTCTATCGTTGGCATCTCTGAGTTTTTTGCTTTTAAGTAACGCTTCTTTATAAGCGTAGCCTGCGGTAATAATAGCAATAAGCATCATCCACCAGTATTCTTGCATAAATTCTGAAATACCTATTACCATTAAGGTAAAGCCGGGCAGCTCGGCGCCAAAACTCGAAAAGATGTCTTTAAACTGTGGAACTACAAAAATAAGCAAAATAGATGTAACAATGACAGCAACGACTAAAACCGCAATGGGGTAAAACATGGCTTTTTTAATTTTTGATTTTAGAGCTTCAGCCTTTTCTTTATAAAGCGCAACACGGTCAAAAATTTTATCAAGGGCGCCAGACTGCTCACCTGAAGCAACTAGGTCGCAATATAGATCATCAAAATAGCGTGGATGTTTTCTTAGGCTTTGTGATAAAGGCACGCCTGCTTTAACCTCATCACCTATGCTTTCCATTAACTTAGCAACGCTTTTATTCTTTGCGCCTGAGCCGATCATTTCGATAGATTGTATTAAGGGCACACCTGCCATCAGCATTGTGGCTATCTGGCGAGTAATTAGGGCTATATCTTTAGGGGTTATCTTTTGTACAGTCTTTATGCCAAAAAGAGGTTTAGGTTTTCGTTTTACCTTATAAGGTGTTATACCTTGCTTTCTAAGTTGTGCTTTGACTAGTGATATACTTGAACCACTCAATTCTCCTTCTAGCTTTTTACCTCGAGAGTTAACTCCGGTCCAGATGAAAGAGTCTAAGTCTTGGTTATCATATAGTTTTGACATTTAAAAACTCTTTAGAAAGGTAGCTTGAGTCAGCTACCTTGTTAAGCATTAAGCAAATCTATTTTTTTGCTGTGCATCCTTTTGGTGCGATACTTTCATCCCCAGCTGCTAAATTATGAACACAAGTCCATTTAAAAGCATTATTTGATAAATCAGGCGTGTAAACAAACTTTTTATTTTTTAGATTTGCAGCTACCCCTGAGCCATTCATTGTTGCTGTAATTACACCTGTACCAATTGCTACAGCAATAGAACTGTAAGTACCTGTAGCCGCTAAATCTGAGTTATTAGGAGCTGTGTTTTCATCTGGGTATTCTCCATTAGATTGATAAAACTCTGCAATTGTTGTTTTTACTCCTGCTGCTAACGATGCTGCCTCTGAAGCTTGTGCTCTAGCCGTATAATCCTGATAAGCAGGTAACGCAATTGCTGCCAAGATACCGATGATTGCAACTACAATCATTAATTCAATTAGGGTGAAACCCTGTTGGTTTTGTTTTGTCATTTGTTCCTCTCCTAAAGGATATGATGATTTTGTAAGTTTAGCTATAACTTCAGCGTTGTAAAACCAAGGCTCAATTTACAGGAAAAATCTTACAGTTTTAATTAAAACTTCTTTAAATAAAGCTAGATTGATAACATAAAACTCTTAGAACTTCCTATGTTCTGAAAACATTAATTAACTTTAGCATTATTCAATGATTTTGAAAGCTATTTTCCTGTTAGCTAGAGGTTTTTTCAGAACTTTTCTACTTTAGTTTGAGACAGGTCAAGCTAATTCAATTATTGTACTGTTTGATATGGCATCCTTGCTAATACTATGTGTGTAAGAGCCTAGGGTGCAGACATACTAAAGAGTGATATTTTACCGTATAAATGTTTGTTTTTTGTTACTATTACAAGCTTTGTACGTATTTAATGCTTTTTTTATTTCGTTGTCAACGGATTAGGTAAGCATTAAATACGTGGCTAGCTATTTTTAAGCACTAAAACGCATTGAAAGATCGATTGATTGTAAATTTTTTGTAAGTGCGCCACTTGAAATAAAGTCAACACCGGCCTGTGAATAGGCTTTTAAGGTTTCGAGTGTCATGTTGCCAGATACTTCGAGCTTTGCTCGCTTGTCTGTCAACACGACTGCTTGTTGAATTTGTTCGACTGTAAAGTTATCAAGCATGATGATATCAGCACCTGCTGTGATTGCTTGCTCAAGCTCATCAAGTGACTCCACCTCAACCTCAACTGGTTTTGTAGGGTGATTGATTTTTGCTTGAGCTACTGCTTTATCAATACCGCCACAGGCAGCGATGTGGTTTTCTTTAATTAAAAACGCATCAAACAAACCGATGCGATGATTCGCACCGCCACCACATTTTACAGCGTATTTTTGTAGCGCACGTAAGCCAGGAATTGTTTTACGCGTATCGAGTAGCTGCGTCGTTGTACCCTCAAGCTCTTTTACATAATGAGCGGTTGTTGTTGCTGTACCTGAGAGTGTTTGTACAAAATTAAGGGCAGTGCGCTCAGCAGTTAAAATTGCGCGAGCTGAGCCTGATGCGGTGAAGAGCGTGCTATTGGCTGCTACTTTGTCGCCATCATTTACAAGTACTTCAACGTTTACTGTAGGATCGACTTGGTTAAAAACTTCTAAAATAATGTCTTTACCACAAAATACGCAGTCTTCACGGGTAATTACCTTGGCATTGGCTAGCTCGTTTTCTGGAATTAGTTGCGCGGTAATATCACCGTCATTTGCGCTTTGGTAATTTAAATCTTCATCAAGGGCAAGTTTTACCAGTTGGCTAATTAATGTGTGTGGGACTGACATGTCGAAAGCTCATTGTTTATTAATAAATTGGCGAAATTTTACTATGTTTAACCCCTCAATAGAAGACAAAGATTGGCTACAGTAAAGTATCCCCACTGTTACTTTAAGTGATTGAATCAAAGCAACTAGACCCTGAGATTTTAACCCTTTACACTATTTAACTTTATTGTCATCGTTAGTTTTTAATATGCATATAAATGAATTGGGTCAATTAAACAATGTGTTACAAAGGCCCTGTACACATTACGATGAACGCCCAGAAGGCGAGGTGTCATTACTTGTTATTCATAATATTTCATTGCCAGCAGGGCAGTTCGCAACGCCTTATGTTGATGATTTGTTCATGGGGGCAATTGATTGTACGGCGCATGAAAGCTTTGCTGATTTAAAAGGCTTAAGAGTGTCTGCACATTGCTTTATTCGTCGTACCGGTGAAATTATTCAGTACGTGCCTTTTGAAAAACGAGCTTGGCATGCTGGTATCTCAACGTTTGAAGGCAGAGAGCGCTGTAATGATTTTAGCGTGGGCATTGAGCTTGAAGGTACAGACACCAAAGCGTATACCCAAGCCCAATATAATGCATTACACTTAGTGACTAAGGCGTTGATGGCAAAGTACCCTGAGATAAACCGTTCGCGCATTGTTGGCCATTGTGATATTGCACCGGGCAGAAAAACTGACCCTGGTGTGAGTTTTGATTGGCAATACTATTTTGATTTAGTGTTTTAGTTAAAGGATATAGGTAAAGGCATGATCTTAATTTCAATAATTATTGCTTTGGTGATTGAGCGTTTAGGAGCTCGAGCAGATTATTGGCAAATCGGTTTTTATGCCAATAGATATCTTAAACACTCGCAAAAACAACTCTCAGAAAAAGGCTTATTTAATTCGCCAATTGGCTTTTTGATTTGGTTAATGTTGCCTGTCGTTGCCGCAGGTTTAGTTTATCAACTCTCTGATTTTATTATTTGGCAGCTGGCAGTGAATGTTGCTGTGCTGCTGGTTTGTTTTGGCTGTGCTAAACAACGTGCTTTATATAAGTCTTACTTAAATGCCTTAACACGCAACGATCAAGAGGCAGCGACCTTATATGCATTACAAATGGGGCAAAAGAAAACAGAAGATGAGCCTCAAGGTGAGACTTTTGGCCAAACTTTAGCTTGGCTAAATTTTCGCTTTTACTGTGCAGTTATTTTTTGGTTTGTGGTTTTAGGTGTACCTGGCGCGGTTCTTTATGCGCTAGTTCGAACCTTTGCTGATAAAGTCAGAGACGACCATCAAGTGGCTTACGCTAAACGTTTTAAACTGATCCATAGCTTACTGTTTTGGCTCGATTGGTTACCAGCTCGGGTTGCAAGCTTTGGTTATTTAGTGATTGGTAACTTTAATAAAGGCACTAGTTGTTGGCTGAAGTATGTGCTCGACTTTTCAGTGAGTAACCGAAAAGTTGTTACACAAACCGCACTTGCTGCTGAGCAAATTGAGCAGCAACATTTTGGCTGTACTTATGAAGCCACTTGCATGATGAAGCTTGTAAAACGAAATGTATTGTTCTTTTTAGTGATCATCGCAGCGCTTACCTTATTTGGTGGTTTGGCTTAGCGTAGGCGCGATTTTATATCTTATAGGTGTGTACGAGTTTTGTCGCGGGGTAAACCCGCTGCTACGGTTTTACATATATGCTATCCCAATATGGGTAATCAGCTAGATTGCTTATAATCCCGGCTCTTAAAGGGTTCGCAACTATATATCTTGCATTTGTTACTAAGTCTTCTTCATTACGAATTTGGTGATCATAAAACCCTTTTTGCCAAAGTCGTTGTTTGAAATGTTTTCTAAATAGAGCCGCTGTTCTACCTTTGAATATTCTAACTACTTCACTGAGTGAGAGTATGTTTGATAGTTGAAATAACCAATGAAGGTGGTTTGGCATTACGACGAAGGTGTTTGAAATGAGAAGATTTTCTTGTTCTACATTTTGCATTTCACGAATTATTTGGCGATTTATAAATAGGTTATTGAAGTAGTTTTTACGGCTGTGGCATACAAGTGTAATAGCATAATAATGGTTAGCTTTTGAAACTCTGCCTTTTCTTAATCGATATGTGCTGTACATATGCCTTCCTTAGCATCTTAAATTTATAGTGTAGATTATTGTGAGCTTTTGTCGCGGGGTAAACCCGCTGCTACAAAGCAACTCAATTCAACTAACATCTAAAACCTGACCTCTAATAGCTTTGTCTGTCAATCTGGTCTGACCATTTATTTTTTATTGTTTTTTCCTTCAGAAAAAGCCACTTTAATCCATACTGTTTAATCTTTAGACGAATTACGTTAGGGTGTAACTAGGCGCTGAACGTAGTGAAATTGACAGAAATACGGGTTTTTGATAACGTATGCGACAAATTTGGTATGACCAATTTACCTTTTTGGTCAAAGCACAAGGCTAAATACCCGATATTTATGGGGTTAGCGCATAACAATGCGGACGTTAATAAATGTCTTTAAAGATTAAAGCAGCAAAATTATCTGATGTTATTTTACAACAACTTGAGAATATGATTCTTGAGGGGTCGTTAGCGCCAGGCGAAAAACTGCCTCCTGAACGTGAATTAGCGAAACAATTTGAAGTATCGCGACCTTCACTGCGTGAGGCGATTCAAAAGCTAGAAGCCAAGGGGTTAGTAACGCGTCGCCAAGGTGGTGGAACGTTCGTAAAAAATCAGCTTGAAGAGGGGCTCACTGATCCGCTTTTTGATTTGATTAGTAAGCATCCAGAGTCACAATTTGATTTACTCGAATTTCGTCATGCCCTTGAAGGAATCGCAGCATATTATGCAGCTATGCGTGGCACAACGAATGACTTCAAAAAAGTAAAACAAAGCTTTGACAACATTGCGCTCGTTAATGACGACATTGTGCAAAAAGCAAAAGCAATTAATGCATTCCATTTTAGTGTGGCAGAAGCGTCTCATAACGTTGTACTGCTACATTTAGTACGTGGTATGCAGGCCTTGCTAGAGCAAAATGTATTGCAGAATTTAACTGTACTGTTAAAAAAACCACAGATCAGCCAGCAGCTCGCAGAACATAGACGACTGTTGATGGATGCGGTTATTGAAGGAAACCCAGAGCAAGCACGTCTTGCTAGTAATGCTCACTTAGCCTTTATCGAAGAAGCCTTACTTGAGGCTGGCAAAGAGCATTCGCGGATTGAACGTAGTTTAAGACGCACCAAACAACATTAAGCAAGTGATTAGCTAAGTTTAGTTAACTACTTAATTTAAGATTTATTAAAATAATTAGTATTTTAAACATAAGGAAACCTCCATATGTCTGAAGTCAATAAAATTGACGTAGACGCGCTAGAAACACAAGAGTGGTTACAAGCCCTTGAGTCTGTTGTGCGTGAAGAAGGTGTTGAACGTGCTCAATTCTTACTTGAGCAAGTGTTAGAGCAAGCCCGTTTAGACGGTGTTGATATGCCTACTGGCACAACCACTAACTACGTTAATACCATTCCGGTAGATCAAGAACCTGCTTATCCAGGTGACGTAAACATTGAACGTCGTATTCGTTCAATCATTCGTTGGAATGCGATCATGATCGTATTACGCGCGTCGAAAAAAGATCTAGACTTAGGCGGCCATATGGCTTCTTACCAGTCTTCAGCTGCATTCTATGAAGTATGTTTTAACCACTTCTTCAAAGCACCAAACGATGTAGATGGTGGTGATTTAGTTTATTACCAAGGTCACATTTCTCCAGGTATCTATGCACGTGCATTTGTTGAAGGTCGTTTAACAGCTGAGCAGCTTGACAACTTTCGTCAAGAAGTTGATGGTAAAGGTCTTCCTTCATACCCACACCCTAAGTTAATGCCTGAATTCTGGCAGTTCCCTACGGTATCTATGGGTCTTGGTCCAATTGCATCAATCTACCAAGCTCGTTTCTTAAAATACCTAGACGGTCGTGGCTTAAAAGACACTAAAAACCAACGTGTATACGCTTTCTTAGGCGATGGTGAAATGGATGAGCCAGAATCACGTGGTGCAATCTCATTCGCTGCACGTGAGAAGCTAGATAACCTATGTTACCTAATCAACTGTAACTTACAGCGTTTAGATGGCCCAGTTATGGGTAATGGTAAGATCATTCAAGAGCTTGAAGGTCTATTCAAAGGTGCAGGCTGGAACGTGATTAAAGTTGTATGGGGTAGTGGTTGGGATATCCTACTTGCTAAAGATACATCAGGTAAATTACTGCAGTTAATGAACGAAACGATTGACGGTGATTACCAAACATATAAAGCAAAAGACGGTGCATATGTTCGTGAGCACTTCTTCGGTCGTTACCCAGAAACAGCAGCACTTGTTGCTGATATGACTGATGAAGAAATCTTCGCACTTAAGCGTGGTGGTCATGAGCCATCAAAACTTTACGCTGCATTCAAAAAAGCGGAAGAAACCAAAGACCGTCCAACTGTGATCCTAGCTAAAACTGTAAAAGGTTACGGCATGGGTGAAGCGGCTGAAGGTAAAAACATCGCGCACCAAGTTAAGAAAATGGACATGACCCACGTTGAGCACCTACGTTCACGTTTAGGTCTACAAGATTTAGTTTCTGATGAAGAAATTAAAGACTTGCCATATCTTACTCTTGAAGAAGGCTCTGAAGAGTACAAGTATCTTCACGCTCGACGTGAAGCGCTACAAGGTTACACACCTAAGCGTATTCCTAAGTTTTCTGAAAGCTTAACATTGCCAGAAGTTGACGCGTTCAAGCCACTACTTGAAGAGCAAAAACGTGACATCTCTACAACAATGGGCTTTGTACGTGCACTTAACGTATTACTAAAAGACAAAGGCATTGGTAAAAACATCGTTCCTATCATTGCTGATGAAGCGCGTACATTTGGTATGGAAGGTTTATTCCGTCAAATCGGTATTTATAACCCGCATGGCCAAAACTACACGCCACAAGACCGTGACATCGTTTCTTACTATAAAGAAGCAACATCAGGTCAGGTACTACAAGAAGGTATCAACGAGTTAGGTGCAATGTCATCATGGGTTGCTGCTGCAACATCATACAGCACTAACGATTTACCAATGATCCCATTCTACATCTACTACTCAATGTTTGGTTTCCAACGTGTAGGTGATATGGCATGGATGGCCGGTGACCAACAAGCACGTGGTTTCTTACTAGGTGCTACGGCAGGTCGTACTACACTAAACGGTGAAGGTTTACAGCATGAAGATGGTCACAGCCACATTCTTGCTAACACGGTTCCTAACTGTATTTCTTATGATCCGACATTCGCATACGAAGTAGCGGTAATCATGCAAGACGGTATCCGTCGCATGTACGGTGAAGACCAAGAAAACGTGTTCTATTACCTAACGCTAATGAACGAAAACTACCATCAACCAGCAATGCCAGAAGGCGCTGAAGAAGGTATTCGTAAAGGTATCTACAAACTTGAAACTGTGGCTGGCGATAAAGCGAAAGTACAGTTACTAGGTTCAGGTACTATCATGATTGAAGTGCGTAAAGCGGCACAAATCCTGAGCGAAGAGTATGGTATTGGTTCAGATGTATTCTCTGTAACATCATTCAACGAGTTAACTCGTGACGGTCAAGACGCTGAGCGTTTCAACATGCTTAACCCTGAAGCAGAGCAAAAGACTGCTTACATCACGAACGCATTAACAGATGCCGTGACTGTTGCAGCAACAGACTACATGAAGAACTACGCAGAACAAGTTCGTTCATTCGTACCAAGCAGTAACTACAAAGTGTTAGGTACTGATGGTTACGGTCGTTCTGATAGCCGTGAAAACTTACGTCGTCACTTCGAAGTGAATGCTGGTTATGTTGTGGTTGCAACACTATCTGAGCTTGCTAAACGTGGTGAAGTTGAGAAGTCAGTAGTTGTTGAAGCAATCAAGAAATTCGACATCGACACAAACAAAGTTAACCCGCTATACGCATAAGAGGTTCCAATGAGTATTGAAATTAATGTACCAGATATCGGTGGCGATGAAGTTGAAGTAACCGAAATCCTTGTTAGCGTTGGTGATAAGGTTGAGGTTGACCAATCGTTATTAACGGTTGAAGGCGACAAAGCATCAATGGAAGTACCTGCTGCACAAGCAGGTACAGTTAAAGAAATTAAAGTAGCTGAAGGTGATACGGTAACTACTGGTTCACTTATCATGATCTTCGAAGGTGAAGAACAAGCTGCGGCTCCTGCAGAGGCTAAAGAAGAAGCGCCAGCTCCAGCAGCTGCGCCTGCAGCTTCTGCTACACAGGAAGTAACTGTGCCAGATATCGGCGATGATGAAGTTGAAGTAACTGAAATCATGGTTGCGGTAGGTGACACGGTTGAAGAAGAGCAATCTTTATTAAGCGTTGAAGGCGATAAAGCATCAATGGAAGTACCTGCTCCAATTGCGGGTACGGTTAAAGAGATCAAAATCGCGACTGGCGATAAAGTGAAAACGGGCTCTCTAATCTTCGTTTTTGAAACAGCTTCAAGCGGTTCAGAAGCGCCAGCTGCAGAATCAGCACCAACTGAAGCTGCTCCGGCAGCAGCGGCATCAAGCACTAAAGAAGTTAACGTGCCTGATATCGGTGGTGACGAAGTTGAAGTAACCGAAGTGATGGTTGCTGTTGGCGATAAGGTTGAAGAAGATCAATCAATCTTAAACGTTGAAGGCGATAAAGCATCAATGGAAGTACCAGCACCATTTGCCGGTACTGTTAAAGAAATCAAAGTAGCTGCTGGGGATAAAGTATCAACTGGCTCACTTATCTTTGTATTTGAAGTAGCGGGTAGTGCACCAGCTGCAGCGGCTCCTGCTCCTGCAAAAGCTGAAGCAGCGCCTGCTCCTGCAGCAACAGCGCCTGCTCCTGCAGCAACAGCGCCTGCGGCTGAAAAGCCTGCATCAGCACCTGCAAGCAGCGAAGGTTTTGCAGATAACAAAGCGTATGCACATGCATCACCAGTTGTTCGTCGTTTAGCGCGTGAGTTTGGTATTAACCTAGCAAACGTAAAAGGCACGGGTCGTAAGAATCGTGTTGTGAAAGAAGACGTACAAAACTACGTGAAAGACCTTGTGAAGAAAGTTGAGTCAGGTCAGCTATCTGCAGGTAAAGGTAATGCCGGTGGCGGTGAGTTAGGTCTTATCCCTTGGCCTAAGGTTGATTTTGCTAAGTTTGGTGAAATTGAAGAGAAGAAACTTTCTCGTATCCAGAAGCTATCAGGTGCTAACTTACACCGTAACTGGGTGCAAATCCCGCATGTTACACAGTTTGACGAAGCTGATATCACAAGCCTTGAAGCATTCCGCAAAGAGCAAAATGCGCTTGCTGAGAAGAAAAAGCTGGGTGTTAAAATCACACCACTTGTATTTGTGATGAAAGCAGCGGCGAAAGCATTGGCTGAATTCCCAACGTTTAACTCTTCACTGTCTGAAGACGGCGAAAGCTTAATCTTGAAGAAATACATCAACATTGGTGTTGCAGTTGATACGCCAAATGGTCTAGTTGTTCCAGTGTTCAAAGATGTTGATAAGAAAGGTATCATTGAACTTTCTCGTGAGTTAATGGATATTTCTAAGAAAGCACGTGAAGGCAAGCTAACGTCATCTGATATGCAAGGCGGTTGTTTCACAATCTCAAGCCTTGGTGGTATCGGTGGTACAGCGTTCACACCAATTGTGAATGCGCCAGAAGTTGCTATCTTGGGTGTATCTAAGTCAGAAATGAAACCTAAGTGGAATGGCAAAGAGTTTGAACCTAAATTAATGGTTCCATTATCAATGTCATACGACCATAGGGTTATTGACGGTGCCCTAGCAGCACGCTTTACTGTGACGCTAGCAAGCTACATGAGCGATATTCGTCAACTAGTGATGTAATCGTCTCGTAAATTATAAGAATCAAATCCCAGCAAGTTGTTTTTTGCTGGGATTTTTACCATTGGCAATGATACAATCTTTGCCATAGAACAATCTTGGTATAGATATCTGCTCTCCCTTTCTGCCTTGCAGAAACATGGCAGTTAAACTTAGGGGCAGTGTCCCGTTCAAACATTTAAGGTAATAGCATGAGCAACGAATTAAAAACTCAAGTTGTTGTACTAGGCGGTGGTCCTGGTGGTTATTCTGCGGCTTTCCGTGCTGCTGACTTGGGCTTAGAAGTTACACTGGTAGAATCTCGCAACACATTAGGCGGTGTATGTCTAAATGTGGGTTGTATCCCTTCAAAAGCACTTTTACACGTAGCTAAAGTGATTGATGACGCAGCTGAAATGTCATCTCACGGCGTTACTTTTGGCAAGCCTGAAATCGACTTAGACAAAATCCGTGATTGGAAAGAGTCTGTAATCGGTCAACTAACTGGCGGCCTAGACGGCATGGCTAAAATGCGTAAAGTGAAAGTAGTTAGCGGCTACGGTAAATTCACTGGCAGCAACACACTTGCTGTTGAAGGTGAAGACGGTACAACAACAATCACTTTTGACAATGCTATTATTGCAGCGGGTTCTCAACCTGTTAACTTACCTTTCATCCCTGAAGATGACCGTGTAATTGACTCAACAGGTGCGCTAGAGCTTAAAGACGTTCCTGAGAAACTACTTGTTTTAGGTGGTGGTATCATCGGTCTTGAGATGGGTACTGTATACCGTGCACTAGGTTCTGAAATCGACGTAGTTGAGTTTGCTGATCAATTAGTACCAGCAGCTGATAAAGACGTTATCAAGATCTACCAAAAATACGTTAAGAACAAGTTCAACGTAATGCTTTCTACTAAAGTTGTTGGCGTTGAAGCGAAAGAAGATGGTCTATACGTTTCATTCGAAGGTAAAAACGCACCAGCTGACGCAGTACGTTACGACAAAGTACTTGTTGCTGTTGGTCGTACACCTAACGGTAAGTTACTTGACGCTGATAAAGCAGGCGTTAACGTTGATGAGCGTGGTTTCATCAATGTTGATAAGCAACTTAAAACAAACGTTGATCACATCTTCGCTATCGGTGATATCGTTGGTCAACCAATGCTTGCGCACAAAGCGGTTCACGAAGCTCACGTTGCTGCAGAAGTTATCTCTGGTCAGAAACACTTCTTTGATCCTAAGTGCATTCCTTCAATCGCATACACAGATCCAGAAATCGCATGGGTTGGTGTAACTGAGAAAGAAGCTAAAGAGCAAGGCTTAAGCATCGAAACTGCTGTATTCCCTTGGGCTGCTTCTGGTCGTGCAATCGCTTCAGCACGTACTGAAGGTCAAACTAAGCTAATCTTCGATAAAGACTCAGGTCGCGTTATCGGTGGTGCTATGGTTGGTATCAACGCAGGTGAAATGCTAGGTGAAATCGGCTTAGCAGTTGAAATGGGCGCAGACGGTGAAGACCTAGCGTTAACTATTCACGCTCACCCAACATTAAACGAATCAATCGGTCTAGCTGCTGAAATCTTCGAAGGTTCAATCACTGACCTTCCAAACAAAAAAGCAGTTAAAAAGAAGTAAGTTCTTTTGACTAATCGTTTTAAAAACCCAGCTCCTGCTGGGTTTTTTGTTTTTTTTTAACTATAAGCTTTAAGATCTAGCTGCTTATAGCTTGCAGCTTAATACTTAGATCAATATCTATTCCCCATATTTTTAGCTACAATACGCGCCGTTTAATTATCTGGTAAATACAGTGGCTACTATCTCAAATAATTCGGTGTTAATGCTTCGTGCTCAGCAAATGACTGAGTCTCGTCGTGAATTCAAAGCACGAGGAGCAAAGTTAACGCGTTGTGAGCGTTGTTTATTAGCCGAGCACTATTGTATTTGTGAAGGCGTTGAGCAAGCTCAGTGTGATGCCGCGGTCTGTTTGCTTATGTACCATAATGAGAGTTTTAAGCCGTCAAATACTGGCCGTTTAATTGCTGAAATCGTGCCAGATAATCATGCCTTTAAGTGGGATAGAACAAATCCAGATGAAGCCTTATTAAGCTTGTTGGCAGATCCTCAGTATCAGCCAATGGTTATTTTTCCTGCCAGCGATGTTGACGACGAAGAGCGCGTGATCACCGAAGTAACTCCTGTTGAAGGTAAACGTCCATTGTTTATCTTTTTAGATGGGACTTGGCGTGAAGCAAAGAAAATGATCCGTAAAAGCCCTTATCTAGATAATCTTCCTGTGTTTTCAATTACGCCTGAAAAGCTATCTGATTATCGATTACGTGTTGCCCCGCATGAGCATCAACTAGGCACCGCTGAGGTGGCTATTATGGTACTTGCCCTTGCCGGTGAAGAAGATGCTACACAAAAGCTTGAGCAACATTTTATTAAGTTTAGAGATGCTTATCTGCTAGGTAAGCGTAATAAGGGACGCCCAGAGCAATAACTCTTTACTAAATTTTAGGCAAAAGAAAAGCGCGTACTATCTCTAGTCGCGCTTGCGGAATCTTCTTAATTTTTTGCATCCTGCAATTGAATCTAATCAACTCCCTAAACTTTGCCAATCCATGCGATTACACTTTACTTATTGGTTCTGTGCAATATAAGGCAATCCCGCCTTGTTTCCTTGTTAGTCCTTTACATCCATGCTGGTAAATACTTTACCACTCCTTTACGTGCCATCCTGACACTATCCCTTTGTTTGCAAATCCATTGCGATGCCCTAACGGCCTGTCCTTTATTCCACTTTTTGAACTTCCTGTATAACAACGTCCTGTTGTCATGCCATTCCACATCATCCTGATGTTGTCCGTAGGTTGTCACTCCATTGCGTTACTCTTCCTGAGCCTGTCCTTGATTCCTTATTCTCCTAATGAACCTTATTCCGCGGTATTATGAGTAATGCTTCCTTATCCATCTACTCATTAAGCTTCTTGCTTAGTTGATGTAAGTAATTATAGAGAAATGGGCAAAGCTGAGTAGGTCAAAATCTTACTTAATCTGCTGGTTATTTTATTGTCATTTAAAGTATGTTGTTATATTTCAAGTGTTTATCTTGTTTTGTGCAGTGTTTGCTGGTGGTTTTTACTCAATAACTGCCATGTGGGTGAGATATGTCTTACATGCAAATTCCTAAATGGCAGTTAGGTTGATTGAAATATAAGTTTAAACGGGTGCACTTTGCCCTAACTCTAGGTAAAATATTTTGATAATTGTTACTATTTAGGTGCTATAAAATGAAGAAAACAGCCTTAGTATTACTTAGCGCATTATTAAGCGCGCCTACATTTGCTGCAGATGTAGTAAATATTTACTCGTTTCGTCAACCATTCTTAATTCAGCCTATTTTGGATGATTTCACTAAGCAAACAGGTATTAAAACTAACGTGGTTTTTGCTAAAAAAGGGTTAATTGAACGTGTAAAGCGTGAAGGTAAGCACAGTAAGGCTGATTTAGTATTAACCTCTAATTTTAGTGCGCTGATTCAATTAGAGGACTTAGGCTTAACGCAATCAATTAATAGTGATGTGGTTAATGCGAATGTGCCAAGCACTTTTCGCGATGCCGACGGTCAATGGATAGCACTTACTAAACGTGTACGTAATGTTTACTCTGCAAAAGAGCGTGTTGGTGCACTTGCTGAATTAACTTACGAGGATTTAGCCGATCCAAAATACAAAGGTAAGATCTGCACTCGATCTGGTAAACACCCTTACAATTTAGGTTTAGTTGCTTCTATGGTTGCTCACCATGGCGAAGCAAAAACTAAGCAATGGCTTGAGGGCGTAAAAGCCAATTTAGCACGTAAGCCGCAAGGTAATGACAGAGCGCAAGTCAAAGCCGTAAAAGAAGGTTTATGCGATCTGGCGTTAGGCAACAGCTATTATTTTGGCAAAATGATGCAAGATGAGCAGCAAAAATCATGGGCTGAAGCGGTTTATATTAACTTCCCTAACCAAACAAACCGTGGTTCTCATATCAATGTATCGGGCGTTGTTATGACCCGTTATGCTAAAAACCCTGAAAATGCCTTGAAACTGGTTGAGTATATGACCGACAATAAGGCGCAAAATATGTATGCTTCAGTTAATATGGAATACCCTGTAAAGCAAGGGGTTGCATTATCTGAGATGGTTGCATCATGGGGAGAGTTTAAAGAAGATAGCCTTCCTCTTGATGAGATCAGCAAATATCGCCCTGTGGCACTGAAGCTGATTGATGAAGTAAAGTTTGATTTATAACGAGGATATTTCTCGTAACACATTTTTATAAAAGCTGTTTTTTAACAGCTTTTATTTTATCTGGTATTAATCCACTTATGCATGTGAAGTTTTCGCTGTCGCGTTGGCAGCTAATAGCCTGGCTTATTGGCCTGTTGCTTGTTACGCCATTAGGCTTTTTGTTATTTGAGTCTCTGCAAGGAGATTCAGATGTATTTCAGCACCTTTTCGATACTGTGCTGTGGGATTATACCCGTAATACACTCATACTTATTGCAGGGGTAGGGCTGCTGAGCTGTGTAATTGCATTGCCGTTAGCTTGGTTAACTGCATATTGTGACTTTCCTGGGCGAAAGCAATTTGAATGGGCGTTAATGCTGCCATTAGCAATGCCAACTTATCTCATCGCCTATGTGTATACCGACTTGCTTGATTACGCAGGGCCAGTACAAATAGCCCTTAGAGACTGGTTTGGCTGGCAATCACCAGACGATTACTGGTTTTTTGATATTCGTACATTGACTGGGGCTATTTTTATGATTGCCTTGGTACTCTATCCTTACTTATACCTAATTTTTAAAACGGCACTCAGAGAGCAGTCTTTTAAACTAGTACAAGCTAGTCAACTAATGGGGCTATCACCATTACAAAGTTTTTTACGCGTTAGTTTGCCTCTTGGTCGTGGGGCGATTGTGGCAGGGGTTACATTAATCAGTATGGAAGCTATGGCTGATTTTGCCACTGTTAATTACTTTGCTGTGAGCACACTAACGACCGCTGTTTACGATACATGGCTTGGCTATTACTCATTAACGGCAGCGGCGAAAATTTCAGGCATTATGTTACTGATTTTGTTTTTAACCATCATGGTTGAACGCTTTAGTCGTCGTAATCAAGCTGTGTATGAGCGTCAGTCAAGCGTTAACAGTGCAACCTTGTATCGCTTAAAAGGCAGTGCCGCATGGGCTGCAAGCTTGGCTTGTACCGTTGTGCTAGTACTGGCTTTTATTTTGCCGGTTGGGGTGTTAGTTAAATACGCTATTGTTTATGCAGATGAAGCATGGAATGGGGCATTCTTTAATTACGCTTGGCAAAGCTTTAAAGTGGCTGTTGTGGTGAGTATTGCAACTATTCTATTGAGCTTATTGGTATTGTTTTATCAACGTATTGCGAAACAAGCTTACCCTTTGATCCCAGGGCGTTTAGCAAGTACTGGCTACGCCTTACCTGGTACTGTGTTAGCCATTGCCGTATTGCTACCATTAACTCAGTTAGATGATGCATTAAATAATTGGCTTGAACCTTTTGGTTTATCACCAGGATTACTTTTGAGCGGCACTTTATTTGCGATGATTTTTGCTTATGTTGTACGTTTTTATGCGATTGCGCATGGCGCGCTTGAAAGCAGTTTTTTACGTATTAGCCCATCGCTAGATATGGCCAGCCAATCAATGGGCAAAGGGCCCTTACAAACCTTGTGGCGAGTACATTTACCACTGTTAAAGCGCGGCATTCTAACAGCTGGCTTGTTAGTGTTTATTGAGTGCATGAAAGAGTTACCAGCAGCTCTATTACTCAGACCTTTTAATTTTGAAACCCTGGCAACTCATGTTTTTCAATATGTTAGTGATGAGCAATTGGAGCTTGCGTCAATTTCAGCCTTGTTTATCGTGTTAGTTGGGTTAATCCCTTTGTATTTCGTTAATCGTTCGATGGAGCAAAATCACTCATGAGTCATTTGATAATTAAAGACTTAGCTTATCAGTACAATGTGACTCAGGTGTTGAGTGAACTAAACCTCAATGTTGAACAAGATGAAATCGTCTGTTTGCTTGGCGCAAGTGGCTGCGGCAAAACTACCACCCTAAAGGCAATTGCCGGAATTTTACAGCCTGAGCAAGGCTATATGAGTATTGATTCGAAAGTGGTCAACGATAGTGGGCTGTTTGTTGCACCGGAGAAACGTAATATTGGCATGATGTTCCAAGACTATGCGTTGTTTCCTCATTTAACGGTAAGCGACAACATTGCGTTTGGCCTAAGCAACATGAGTAAAGCGCAAAAGCGAGAGCGTGTCGATGAAATGCTTACCCTTGTTAAACTCGATGGTTGTGCAAAGCGATATCCGCATCAGCTTTCTGGTGGCCAGCAGCAACGAGTGGCAATAGCCCGTGCACTTGCTTACAAACCAAGTTTATTATTACTTGATGAGCCATTTTCGAATATTGATACACAAGTGCGTTTTGAGCTTATTGCCGATATACGTCGCATTATTAAAGCTCAGCAGGTTTCTGCGGTATTTGTTACCCACTCGAAGGAAGAAGCTTTCGCATTTGCCGACACGCTTGCGGTTATGCATGGCGGAAAAATCGCCCAACAGGGCTCTCCGGAGCAGTTATTTAGTCAACCTAACTCAAAGGTGGTTGCAGAGTTTCTTGGTACGGGCATATACTTAACGGCAAAAGTATTAACGCCAACTGAATACGAAACGGCGTTTGGTGTGGTTCACTCATTGACGGCAAGCAATACTAATTGTCAGCAAGGTCAAGTGTATATAAGGCCGCATCATATTCAGTTGTGTGAAGCTGCGCACAGTGACGCAAACAGTTTAACTATCTTGCACAGGCGTTTTATCGGTACGCGTTATGTATATCGTATCAATATTGCAGGGCAAGAGTGTGAAGTTGCTGCAGAGCAAGACCGCGTGTTAGCTGTTGAGCAGCCTGTAAAAATAAAAATAATGCCGCACACAGTCAATTTTTTTCATGATTAGTAATAAATAACAATCTTGAATCCTTGGCTTTGTGCAAATAACGAGAAGCTAAGGATTCACTATGGCGCAAGCGCAATCTGGGATTTGTGCTGAAGCAAACTTACATGGTTTGCACCTGTTTTTTAATGTTTACGATGGCCATGATGAGTCATTACGTAAAAAACTAAAACGCGTTAGCGTCATTCAAGATGAGTTTGCTGATCAGTTCTCAGAAGCTATGCTATCGTGTGTGGTTGCCCTTGGTGCTCAGTATTGGCCGCATATTCTGCCCGAGTTTATCCCAAGCCAATTGCAAAGCTTTCCGAATGTGACTCATAGTGAGCATGTGATTAGTGCTCAGCCATTTGACTTGTTTGTGCAAATTCGCTCTGACCGTGAAGATGTAAATCATCTATTTGCTCTGCAAATTCTAAAATTATTAACACCGGATGTTGAGCTGGTGGAGCAGGTCCGTAATTTTCGGTTTTTAGATGGACGTGATTTTAACGGCTTCATTTATGCAGGCGATACACCTCATGGCCGTCAAAAACGTAGTACAGCACTTATCGATAAACCGGGTTACTTTGAAGACCAAGGCAGTTATATTCATGTTCAGCGCTTTGTGCATGATTTGAGTGTCTGGCAGCATTTATCGTTGTCTGAGCAAGAGCAAATCATGGGGCGCACGCGTCTAGATAACACCTTGATTGTGCCTGCTGTAGAAACCAGTCATGCGGTTCGTAGTGAATTAAAAGATGAGCATGGCCAGCCACTATTGCTAAACCAAAGCATGCCATTTGGTGATGTGCATAAGCAGGGTATTTTAATGGTTTCGTGTGCTGCGCAAGGGGATGCGTTTGAGCAGGTATTAAAGAGTCGTTTGGGGCAGGGCGATTGCTATGATCATTGGCTCGATTTTACTCAAGCCGATATGGGATCTGCGTTTTTCGCCCCGTCAGTAAACTTCTTAAAGCAACTTTAAACGGTATCGAATAAAGTGCGCACGCGATCAAGCGTCACATCGATTTCAGAAATCTTCGCAGGGGCGATAAAAATAGTGTCGTCGCCTGCAATGGTGCCGAGTACACCATCTGCCTTACCGAGTGAATCAAGTAAACGAGCAATTAATTGAGCTGCGCCTGGGCTAGTGCGAATAATAATCATCATTTCGTTATGCATAATATCAATAACAAGCTGACGCAGTGGGCTTTTCGCTGTTGGCACACCCATTTCAGCCGGTAAACAATAGACCATTTCTTGTTTTGCATTGCGAGTACGTACTGCACCGAACTTGCTTAACATGCGAGAGACTTTACTTTGACTAATATTATCAAAGCCTTGCTCTTTTAATGCTTCGACAATCTCACCTTGTGAGCCGAAGTTTTCTTCTTTTAATAGCGCTTTAAACGCTTTGATCAGTGCTTCTTGTTTGTCTTGTGGTTGCATGTTGCCGTTTCTTTATTCATAAAATGTAGGGTAATTCTACACAACTCTGCATATTTATGCAGTATTAGTTTACAAAGTCGTCCAAAATGCTGTGTCTTTACAGCTAAGTTTACAACTATGGTCGAAATTATACGCGAAATAAGCAGGATAAATTTGTTTTTAGTCGCTAATTTCATTATCTTTAGGGCCACAAATATTTCCTACCTCAAATTACGGAGAATTCCAATGAAAGTTGCTGTTTTAGGCGCAGCTGGCGGTATCGGCCAAGCATTGTCTTTATTATTAAAAACAAGTTTACCTGCAGGTTCTGAATTATCGTTATACGATGTTGCCCCTGTTGTTCCTGGTGTAGCGGTTGATCTTTCTCACATCCCAACAGACGTTAAAGTTGAAGGCTTTGGTGCTGACAGCCTAGACGCAGCATTAGCTGGTTGTGATATCGTTCTTATCCCAGCGGGTATGCCACGTAAGCCAGGCATGGACCGTGCGGACCTTTTCAACGTAAACGCAGGTATCATCAAAACATTAGCTGAAGGCATCGTTAAAAACTGTCCTAAAGCGTTAGTAGGTATCATCACTAACCCAGTAAACGGCACTGTGCCAATCGTTGCTGAAGTATTCAAAAAAGCGGGTACTTACGATGCTAACCGTGTATTCGGTATCACAACGCTTGACGTGATCCGTTCAGAAGCATTTGTTGCTGAACTTAAAGGTTTAAGCGCAACTGACGTTAAAGTTCCTGTTATCGGCGGTCACTCAGGTACTACAATTCTTCCTCTTCTATCTCAAGTTGAAGGTGTTACTTTCACTGACGAAGAAGTTGCAGCATTAACTCCACGTATCCAAAACGCAGGTACTGAAGTTGTTAACGCTAAAGCGGGTGGCGGTTCAGCGACTCTTTCAATGGGTGCTGCAGCAGCACGCTTCTGTATGTCTTTAGTTAAAGGCTTACAAGGTGAAGAAGTAGTTGATTACGCATACGTTGCAGTTGAAAACGGTGACGCAGCATACTTCGCACACCCAGTTCGCCTAGGTAAAAACGGCGTTGAAGAAATCCTTTCTTACGGTGAGTTAAGTGCATTCGAAGAGCAAGCTAAAAACGACATGCTAGCTACACTTAACAAAGACATCCAAGAAGGTGTTGATTTCATCAACGGTTAATTCCGACAGATGATAGGCGATTTTTTAAATCGCCGAAAACAAAAAAGCCTGCAAATGCAGGCTTTTTTAATGGCTCGAATAAATAGCGTTTAGTGATCGCGGGCAACGGCGATACGGGCCAAACTCTCTAAGGCTTGTTTGTACGGTGTATCTGGTAAGAACGCAATACAAGCAATTGCTTTGTCAGCTTCTTGCTCAGCTTTTTGCATTGCAAACTCAAGGGCCTTAGTGTCAGCTAATGCCGCTAGAATGCTCTCTAAGTGGTCCATACCATTACCAAGCTCAATTGCTTCGCGTACTAGCTTAACTTGCTCTGGTGTGCCTTTTTGCATTGCGTAGATAAGCGGTAGGGTAGGTTTACCTTCAGCTAAATCATCGCCAATGTTTTTACCAAGTTGCTCGGCATCAGCGTTGTAATCAAGAACATCATCCACTAATTGGAATGCAGTGCCAAGATGCATACCGTATAAGTTTAATGCTTCAAGGGTTTGTTCGTCTTGCTCGGTAATAATTGCAGCAAGGCCGGTTGCAGCTTCGAACAATTTTGCCGTTTTGCTGTAAATAACCTGCATATAGCTTTGTTCTGTCGTGTCAGGGTCATTACAATTCATTAGCTGTAATACTTCACCTTCAGCGATGACATTGGTTGCATCAGCTAAAATTTGCATGATTGGCATTTTACCTAGGCCAACCATAAGCTGAAATGAACGTGTATAGATAAAGTCACCCACCAAAACGCTCGCTGCATTACCAAACTCTGCGTTGGCTGTAGGCGTACCACGGCGCAAATGTGACTCGTCGACAACGTCGTCATGCAATAAAGTTGCGGTATGAATAAATTCGATGATAGTGGCAAGCGTAATATGGTCTTTGCCCTCATAACCAAGTGCTTTTGCCGCTAAAATGGCCAACATAGGACGAACGCGTTTACCGCCACTGTTTACTATGTATAAACCGAGTTGGTTAACCAATGCGACATCTGAGCGCATTTGGGCATGTATAAGTTGATTGACGTCATCCATTTCATTTTCGATTAACGTCTGGATAGCTTTTATATCCATTGATCTCCGAGCCAATATTTATGGGTATACGGGGCTGATTGTACAACAAAAAAAGCGCTTGCTCGATATTTTGTGATGATTCAGTAAAAAAACACTGTAAAGTTTTTTATTTGAGATCAATTTTGCCAAGATAAATTTATAGCCTTGATTAATAAGTGATCAGCTTTTTGAATTTTCAAGGTGCGTATTATTAGCGTAATTTAATTGTCATGAGATCGTAAAAACCGCTTGGCATGTGGTGTTTTTAGGATAGAATAGGGGAAAATATTGAATTGCTCTCAATGCAGCTATTTTTTATTCATTTTATCGAAAAAGAGGCTTGCTAGTTTTTGCACATTAGCGTAAACTTCGCGCCCTATTGAAGAATATTTTAGTTGCGTCGATTTGAGGGCGCACAGACGGAGTTAATTATGTACGCGGTTTTCCAAAGTGGTGGTAAACAGCACCGTGTGACTGAAGGTCAAACAATTCGTCTTGAGAAATTAGACGTTGAAACTGGTGCAGCAGTTGAATTTGATTCAGTACTTTTAGTTGCTGATGGTGAGAAAATCGAGATCGGTGTACCGTTCGTAAACGGTGGTAAAGTAACAGCTGAGGTTGTTTCACACGGTCGCGGTGAGAAAGTTAAGATTGTTAAATTTAGACGTCGTAAGCATTCTCGTAAGCAAATGGGCCATCGTCAATGGTTCACTGAAGTTAAAATCACTGGCATTAGCGCTTAATTAGAGGTACTGAGAAATGGCACATAAAAAAGCAGCTGGTAGTACTCGTAACGGTCGCGATTCAGAAAGCAAACGCCTAGGTGTTAAGCGTTTTGGTGGCGAATCAGTTCTAGCGGGTAGCATCATTGTTCGTCAACGTGGTACTCGTTTCCACGCTGGCGCAAACGTAGGTATCGGTAAAGACCACACTATCTTCGCAAAAGCAGATGGTAAAGTTCAATTCGAACAGAAAGGTCCTTTAAACCGTAAATACGTAAATATCGTAGCTGAGTAATCATCTCGATATTTGAAAAACCCCGCCTTTGCGGGGTTTTTTGTTTTAAGGCACATAATAGTGCGTATAAATATATACCTAAGCGCCTTGGCATTGGGTGCTGAATAGGGCACTTAGGTATATAATAGAGTTATTAACAAGCCAATCTTAAAGTGAGTAATCATGAAGTTTGTAGATGAAGTAGAAATTCGTTGTGACGCGGGTGATGGCGGCAGCGGTGTCGTATCTTTCCGACGTGAAAAATATGTACCAGATGGCGGTCCTGATGGCGGCGACGGCGGCGATGGCGGCAGCGTTTATCTACAAGCCGATGAAAACTTAAATACGTTAATTGATTACCAATTTGAGCGTTTTCATAAAGCAGAGCGCGGCACAAATGGTCAAAGCCGTAACATGACTGGTAAAAAAGGCGCTGATTTAACGCTTAAGGTGCCTGTTGGTACACGTATCATTGATGTTGATACTGAAGAGTCATTAGGTGATCTGACTAAGCATGGTCAAAAGGTTGTTGTTGCAAAAGGTGGTTTCCATGGCTTGGGGAATGCACGTTTTAAATCAAGTACAAACCGTGCGCCACGTCAAAAAACACTAGGTACACCTGGTGAAGTTCGCAGCTTACGCCTAGAGCTAATGCTACTTGCTGATGTTGGCTTACTTGGTTTACCAAATGCTGGTAAATCAACGTTTATCCGCAGTGTTTCTGCAGCTAAACCAAAAGTGGCAGATTACCCGTTTACGACACTTATTCCTAATCTTGGTGTAGTACGCCCAGATTCGAATAAGTCATTTGTAATTGCTGATATCCCTGGTCTAATCGAAGGCGCTTCGGATGGCGCAGGCCTTGGTATTCGCTTCTTAAAGCACTTAGAGCGTTGTCGTGTATTACTGCATATCATTGATGTTATGCCTGTTGATGGCACAAATCCAGTTGATAATGCCTTTGCGATTATTAATGAGCTACACCAATATAGTCCTAAGCTTGCTGAAAAGCCGCGCTGGTTAGTATTTAACAAAATTGACCTATTACCAGAAGATGAAGCTGAAGCACTGTGTAATGAAATTGCCGAAGAGCTAGGTGAAGAGGTTAATGTTTACCGTATCTCTGCTGCTAATAAGCAAAATACCCAAGCACTATGTCATGATATTATGGCGCTACTTGATAGTATGCCGAAAGAGAAATTCGCTGAAGAAGAGAAAGAAGAAGTTGAATTTAAGTGGGATACTTATCATCAGAAAGCAACATCTCAAGACGATGATGATTGGGATGACGACTGGGATGATGATGACTACGATGTAGAAGTTATCTACCAACGATAAAATTTAAAACTGAAAAGGAGCCATGCGCTCCTTTTTTATTAATAAGAAAAAAGTATTAAAGGTTTAGTGTGAAAATTTCAATGATTGCTGCTATGGCAAATAACCGAGTAATTGGCCAAGATAACCAAATGCCATGGCATTTACCCGCCGATCTGCAACACTTTAAAAAAGTAACCATGGCAAAGCCTGTGATCATGGGCCGTAAAACATTTGAATCAATAGGTCGGCCTTTACCGGGTCGTCAAAATATTATTATCACGCGTAATGCTGATTACACAGCTGAAGGTATTGAGGTGGTTACTTCACCAGAGGCTGCGCTGGAATTGGTTGCTGATGTTGAAGAAGTAATGATTATAGGTGGCGGAAATATATACGAACAATTTCTATCTCAAGCAGATCGTCTATACTTAACATTCATCGACCTCGAAGTGGCCGGTGATACGCAGTTCCCAGATTACGAAAGTGTTGCTAATTGGACAGTTGCCGAGCAAGAAAAGCATCAGCCTGATAACAAAAACCCTTACTCGTATACTTTTGTAACCCTGTACAAAAACTCGTAACATTATTGCGGTAAAATTAATTAGTTGGTACAATATTAGACAATCTTGGTAAGAAGAAAGTATTACGTAAGGGCAAAATATGATGAAGTTACCAAATATGTTACTTGCAGCGGCTGTTGTTTCAGCGTCAGTTGCGTATACAGCACCAGCAAAAGCTGATGATCAATTAGCGGTTTCTATCTGTGAGTACATCGCAGCTGATGATAAAAACCGTTTACGTAGTAAGCTTAAAAGCTCACGTGTGAAAATTCGTAACATCTTTGATGCTGTAAAATGTAACGGCAACAATATGCTTCGTCATGCAATTGAAAGCGGCGCTGCGGATGCTGGTGAATACATCGTTAAGAACTTATCTAAAAGCTCTTTAGAAGACGGTGCAGACATCGCATGGGCAGAATCAAACGGCCACGGAGGTTCTCCACTAATCGCTGTTATTAAAGACCGCGCAGGCCTTTAATTGAAACGCCAATAGAATTTAAGAAACCGCACTCGTTGCGGTTTTTTTATGCCTGAAAAACGCTTCGTTAACTTCATACCTATTCGCAATAACTCGTTATTATTTTGTATTAAATAATGTGCCTGCATGGGGGATGCAGGAAAATATTAAGAGTAATCACCTCAAAAGATCATTTAATTAAGCGAGTTGCTATAAATAGATACAAAAAAACCGTGTTTGTTTTCACAAACACGGCTTCTATATGTTGTTAGCTCGTAGCTCGTTTATAGCTTCTTAAACTTTAAACGCATCTACCGATAAACGTAGTTCTTCCGCTAATTTAGCAACTTCTGAACTTGAAATATTGGTTTGGTTTGCGCCTTCAGCTGTTTGTTCAGCAATTGCTACAATCGACTCTAAGCGCTCGCTAATTTCTTGTGAAACTTGCTGTTGCTCATGAGCAGCTGTTGAGATCTCTTCACTTACGTTGTGAGCTTGCGCAACTGCTGCAGTGATTGAATCAAGGGCGGTATTTGCAAGGTCTGATTGCTCAACACACGACTCAGCTTGTTGCTTACCTTTCGACATTGCCGATACAGCAGCCTCAGCGCCAACCTGAAGCGATTCAATCATCGCTTGGATCTCTTGGGTCGATTCTTGAGTCTTGCTTGCTAGAGAGCGTACTTCGTCAGCAACTACGGCGAAGCCTCGGCCTTGTTCACCGGCACGGGCTGCTTCAATGGCTGCATTAAGTGCAAGTAGGTTTGTTTGCTCTGCAATGCCACGAATAACATCTAAGATGCCACCAATTGATGCGCTATCTTTGTGTAACTTATTGATAACTTGTGAAGCATCATCAACTTCACGGGCAAGTTGTTCAATAGTCGCTTTGTTTTGTGAAGAAATGCCTTTAACACGGTCAGCTTCTTTATCAGCGTTCTTGATTTCGCTAAGTGCCTGTTGAGCACTGCTGCTTACCGCTTGTGATGTACTGCTCATTTCCGTGGTTGCTGTAGCAGCTTGTTCAACTTGTGCTTGTTGGTTACGAATAGCTTGGCTTGATTCTTCAGTGATTGCTGAAGTTTCTTCAGAGGCCGCAGCAAGCTGGGTTGAGCGAGAGATAATGCCTTGAATAAGTGTACGTAAACTTTCGATTAGCGTATTACAACTACGTGATAGCTCACCAAATTCGTCTTTAGCTGAGTCGTCTAAGCGTTGAGTCATATCGCCGCTAGCAACAATATCAAGAATACGGTTTACTTCAGAAAGTGGTTTAGTAATACGGCTAACAGTAATTGCTGCAACAGCAATAGCAATTAAAGTGGCGATAACCATGGCAATCCAAGTCCAAATGGTTGCCGTAGATACGTTACCACTTACATCTTGCTGTAAGTCAAAAGCAAGGACTGTTGCTTGGTCAACAAGCTCTTTAAGTTGCTTTAGGGCTTCAGTGGTTGATTTTTCCGCATTTGCTAGCTCAGCTTGAGTTTGTGCAATTGCATCAATTAAACGCTTTTTATTTGCTGATAGGCTGTTGTTGCCACGTACGTTATTTACAAGGTTTTCAACATAACTGTTTAGGTCGTTGTATAAATCAGCATTACTTTCAATGATAGCAGGGCGGATTAGGCCAAGGCTGCGCTCTACTTCTTCTAGATAATAAACCTGTTCGTTTTTCACGATATCTAACGTGTTAAGAGTTTTAACCGTTAACATATCGGTACTGTTAGTCACTACCGACTGGAAGTTGTTTTCCATGTTGTTAGCAGCTTGGTAGGCACGTGAATGGTTCTCTTCAAGACCATCAATATCAATGATGTCAAGTACAACAGAGTTAGCATCTTCGGCGCTGATCTCGATATTTTCAAGCTGGGTGCGCAGCGTATTGTTAAGCTCAAGTTGCGTTTGTTTATCTTTAAAAAGATTATCGACAGACTTGGCAAAGCGCTTATAAGTTTGCTCAACTTCTTGGCTGCTTTGTTTTAATTTAGGGTCGTTACTCACTATTTGTTGTAGGTCTTGATAAGAGCTATCGTAACGCTTTTTCTGTTCGGTAAAGTTCTTGCGAATAGTTGCTAATTCATCTTGTGATGTAGTGTAAAAACTAGCTTGCGCTGATTTACTCATCAGGATGAATTCAACCTGCAACTCATAACTTTTGTCGAGGGCCGGTAATGACAGCTGATTAACTCGCTGTGTCGATTGATCAATGTTGGTAATTCTGATCAACGAGTTACCACCAATAAATAGCAGGAGTAACGTAATAACAATAAAGCCACCCCAAATACGCTGTCTAACGGTCAAGTTCATATGTAATTCCAGAAAATAGTACTAATCAAAACTTATCGGCAAGGTTGCCAATTAGTTAAGTATTTAAATTTAATTAGCTTTAAATTAAATTAACTTTAATTGTTATAAATCTAACAGATGTTCAGCTATTTTTCAGTTTATTTAGATAAAAGAGTGGGATTTTTCGACAAAACAGCCTTTTTGACTGAGTTCCATGAGGGTCATCGCGCCTCCCCATACACAGCCAGTGTCGAGGGCATGAATATTTTCGGCTTTAACTTTACCTTCTAAAGCAGCCCAATGACCAAATGTGATCTGTTGCTTGAGCTTACTTATACTCGGATGCTCAAACCAAGGGATTATTGAGCTATCTTCACTAATGCTGGTTTTATTGCTGAAATCGAGTTCACCAAGCAAATTAACGAAGCGCATGCGCGTGAAGTAATTAACGATATAACGAAATTTAGCCTCGTTAGGTAGCGTTGATTGCCATTCTAATGGGTGGGGGTCATACATATTGGCAAAGTAATGATGGGCATCATTACCTTGGTAGCAACTTTCGGCAAAGCGAGCGCGTTTTAATGCTTTTTTTATTGACCAATTTGGGTTTAAGCCAGCATGGCTTATCAGCATGTCATAGCGTTCAAGCCAAATAGCTAATGGCTGTTGTTGCAAAAAGTGAATATATTCAGGGAGCTTTGGGCTGTCAAAAACATCTGCAAGCTTATCTTTTGGATTTGCTGGTTTATTTAGATAATGAC
Source organism: Pseudoalteromonas sp. BZA4 (assembly GCF_040104395.1). NCBI lineage: Bacteria > Pseudomonadati > Pseudomonadota > Gammaproteobacteria > Alteromonadales > Pseudoalteromonadaceae > Pseudoalteromonas > Pseudoalteromonas sp. BZA4. Next base: position 78,174 of record NZ_JBECOT010000007.1, on the reverse strand, counting down.
AAGCAATTAGGTGTAAATCATGATTACCAAGAGTAATGGTTACACTGCCTTGCATAGTATGAAGGCGCTCGAGGCAAGCGAGTGAATCTGGACCTCGAGCAACAATATCGCCAACTAAGTAAAGGTGATCTTGGCTTGGATTGAAGTTGACACGTTTTAGTAACGCATCAAATTCACTGTAACAACCTTGTAAGTCACCAATTGCGTAGTCAGCCATTATTACCTAGTGCAAAATGTTTGGGCGGGCTAAACGAAACACCTCGATTGGCGCTTCAAACTCAGTGCCAAATTCGTTACGCATGGTGTAATGGCCTTGCATCGTCCCAACAGGGGTATCAAGCACTGCACCACTGGTGTATTTATAGCTTTCACCTGGGGCAATGGTCGGTGTTTCACCCACAACTCCTTCACCTTGCACTTCCACTTCTTTGCCGTTGGCATCGGTAATTAACCAGTAACGACTCAATAGCTTAGCACTGCATAAACTGTGGTTTTTAATGGTGATTGAGTAAGCAAAAACGTATTTATCTTGTTCAGGCTCTGATTGGCCTTCTACATAGAAGGTTTCAACCGACACCTTAATTGGAGAACCTAAATTACTGCTTGTTGTCATAAATCCAATTAGCTATATCAATAAATTGTTGTAAAGACAGGCTTTCAGCACGCAGAGTGATATCAATGCCTATGCTTGTTAGTTCTTCAGCTGTCAGTAAGTTAGATAAACTATTACGCAGAGTCTTACGGCGTTGATTAAAGGCTTCTAAACATACCGTGTTTAATAGCTTAGTGCTTTTAGCTGAACGTTGCTCAGGCTTTTTAGGGATCAAGCGAATAACCGCTGAATCTACTTTAGGTGCTGGTTTAAAGCACTCTGGCGGCACATCAATCACTGGCATTGCGTGACAGTAATATTGTGTCATTACACTTAAGCGACCAAAGGCTTTACTGCCCGGGCCTGCGACCATACGTTTGACCACTTCTTTTTGCAGCATAAAATGCATGTGCTCTACGTTATCCGCGAACTCAAATAAATGGAATAGCAGCGGAGTCGAAACGTTGTATGGTAAGTTACCAAAAATCTTTAACTTTTCGTCAGACTTGATCAAAGAGCTAAAATCGAATTTCATTGCATCGCCTTGATGCACTGTTAACTTTGGCCCTAAGAATGGGTGGCTCGTTAAACGTTCTGCTAAGTCTTTATCTAGCTCAACAACCGTTAGGTGGCCACTTAAATCAGCGACTGGCTCAGTGATTGCACCAAGGCCCGGGCCGATTTCTACTAAATTGTCTTCAGGTTTAGGATCGATAGCCGTGACGATTTTGTCGATGATCATGTCATCGTTTAAAAAGTTTTGACCAAAACGCTTACGAGCGCGGTGTCCTAAATGTACTTTATCTGTCATTGATTCTGTGCTTTTTCATGGGCGAGCTTAATTGCTTCGCGGATCGCTAATTCAAAACTACCTACATCAGCAGTGCCTGTGCCGGCTAAATCGAGAGCCGTACCGTGATCTACTGAGGTGCGAATAAATGGCAGGCCAAGGGTGATGTTGACCGAATTGCCGAAACCTTTGTATTTTAGCACAGGTAATCCCTGATCGTGATACATTGCAAGCACGGCATCTGCTTGCGAGAGATATTTATCTTGGAACAGGGTATCAGCAGGCAATGGTCCAATTAAGTTCATGCCTTGATTATTTAACAGCTCTAACGTTGGCGCTATGGTATCAATTTCTTCAGTGCCTAAATGACCATCTTCGCCAGCATGTGGGTTTAGACCACATACGAGGATACGCGGTTTTTCAATACCAAACTTAGTTTGTAAGTCATGGTTTAAAATTGTGGCAACTTTACTTAAACGTTCAACGGTGATTGCGCGCGATACATAAGCAAGCGGTATATGCGTTGTAACAAGCGCCACGCGTAAGCCTTCTGTAGCTAACAACATCACGACATCGGCAGTATTCGATTGCTGGGCAAAATACTCAGTGTGACCGCTGAATGAGATACCTGCTTTGTTGATAATCCCCTTATGCACAGGGCCTGTAACAACAGCGGCAAAGGTACCATCCATATTTTTTTCACTGGCAATGCGCAGTGTATCCAGCACATATTGACCATTGGCGTCATTAAGTACGCCCACTTCAACATCAGAGCCTAAATCTACTTGGTGTAAGTAAACGCTGCCTGCAGGGGCAATGCTTGGTGCTTGGCTGTCATCGAAGTCAATTAAATTAATATCTAAACCAAGCAACTTAGCGCGCTGTTTTAACAGCGCGCCATCAGCAATCACCACCAGTTGGGCATCCCACTGGTGCTGGGCTAACTTGATAAGTAAATCAGGGCCAATACCGGCTGGCTCACCTGGGGTAATTGCAATTCTAATGGTCATAATTTTTATTCTGTTGGGAAAATATCAACGTGCGCTTGTTCACGCATTTCTTGCTGCCAGTTGAAACTTTCTTCTTTAAATTTACGATTAAACAGTAGTTGGTGAGCGCGGTTACGCTTAGCTTGCTCTGTTTTATCAGCTACACGCTTATCAAGTAGCTGTACAATGTGCCAACCAAACTGTGTTCTGAATGGCTCACTGATTTCATTTTTATCTAGAGAAAGCAGGGTATTTTTAAATTCTGGTACATAGGTGCTTGGATCAGTCCAATCGTACTCACCCCCTTTTAATGCTGAACCCGGGTCTTCAGAGTATTCTTTAGCAAGTTCACCAAAGTCAGCTTTACCTTCACGTAGCTCTTTAGCAAAACCTTTTAGCATGTCACGCGCTTTTTCTTCGCTTAAGATGATAGAAGGCTTAATTAAGATGTGACGTGAACGAACCTCTGTTGTTTCAACAACTTGGCGACCACGAACATCTTGCACTTTAATAATGTGGAAACCAGCACCTGAACGAAGCGGGCCAACGATATCGTCTTTTTTGTGGCCTTTTACTGCTTCAGCAAAAAGTGATGGCATTTCGTTGATGCTCATCCAACCTAGCTGACCACCTTCAAGGGCTTTTGAACCGCTAGAAGATGAAATAGCGATACGCTTGAACTCTTTGCCTTCTTTTAAAAACTCGATAACTTTATCTGCACGCGTTTTAGCACTGGTGATTTCATCAGCTGTTGCATCACTTGGGATATCAATCAAGATATGACCAATATCATACTCTTCGGCATTCTTGCCTTGAGTTTCCATGATTTTAAGAAGGTTATCGATTTCTTGTGGGCTAATGTAAATACGGCGGTCAACGTTCGCACGCATTACTTGTTGCGTGGTGATTTCTTTACGAATTTCTTCACGGTATGCTGGGTAGCTCTCGCCTGATGCCTCGATAGTGCGACGTAAATCAGCGATTGTACCGCCTTGCTCACGAGCCATATTTTCAAGTGTTTGGTCTAACTGAGAGTCAGAGATTTCTAAACCCATGCGCTCAGCAAGTTGCATCATCAGAGTTTGGTTTACTAAACGCTCGATTGCTTGAATGCGAAGCGTATCATCAGAAGGTAATTGCTGACCTTGCTCTTGCGCTTGAGTTTTTACGCGATTGATAATGGTGTCTACTTCACTTTGTAAAATAACACCTTGGTTAACTACACCAACGACTTTGTCAATTTCGACAGGTTTTGCGAAAACGCTTTGGCAAAGGCCAACTGTTAATAATGCAGATGCAAATAATTTTTTTAAATTCATACTTTTTCTAATACTCTTGCTAATAGTACTGCGGTACTAGTTATTAAGAAAATACGGTCTACGATAGCCAAAAATACCTTGTTGTAATAATTTTTGTGCATCATAACGGCTTTTACTTCCAAGCCCTTTTAATACGATATTGAAGCCAATACTGGTATCAAAGGTTGCTTGCTCTTGACCAATCGCCTGGTTCAAATCTGTTTCGATTTGACGACGGCCTGTGATTTGAAACGCCCAACAGCACGATTCATACTGAAGACCGCTGAAAAGCTCAATGCTACGACCACTTTCTAAATCGCGGTGATAGCTGCCAACAAACTGCCAATCTTGCGATAGCGGAATGCTGGTAAATAGACCAACTTGCTCGATTGTATTGCCTGAGACATCATTTGCATAGCGATGGTTCAATTGCACGAGCTGTTTATCGTCACCTTTATAATCTAAGGTGATATTTGATTGAATAATTTCTTTACCATCAGTGTCGTATTGAATACCACCTGATAGATACCAGCGACGGTGCCAATGTAACATGGTTTGCGCTGCGAACAAGGCATTGTAGTTAGTATCAACATTAATACCTTGTGATGTAGGCTTTGCATCATCACTTAAATAGAAGATTTGGCCTGCGCTGAAATTAAATACTTCTTCGTTTTCATTGCTAAATAAGCGAGTAGTCGCACCTAACGTAAATTGGTTCGCAGTGGCAATACGGTCGATACTTGAGAAACGACGGTCTCTAAATAAACCAAAAAAGTCATCTTGTAATTTTGCCGTATCGTAAAGGCCAATATTTGATTGGTCTTTATTTGGCGTATACAAGTACTGAATTTGTGGCTCAAGAGTTTGAATACCATCTTTGAAGAAAAACGCAGTATCACGTTCAAAATTCAATTGGCTGTATAAACGCACTTTTGGCAGGGTGCGGGTGACTTTTTCGTCGTAGTCGGTCCCTGCTAAATCACCATGCTGGTTATATTCAGTATGCAATACGCTGAACTCAGATAAAAATGACCATGCGTATTCTTGATAATCAAAGCTTGCTTTTGGTTCTATGTGAACACGGCTTGCTTCATCAATAACTGCGTTATCATTAGTGAAATAACTAAGCTCACCATCAAGGGTTAAATCAACGCCATAAAAATCATACGCATCAGTTTGCGAAAAGCTAATTTGCGGCAGCGCCGCATATGACTCGCGGTGATCACCAAGTACTTCAAAACTCTGTAGCTTAATATTGGTGCGCCAAGTGTCACCTAAGTGGGTGAGTGAGCCCGTACGGTATAACTGAGTGTCTGTGCGAGTCGCGTAGCCAGAATTTAAATCGGTTAAGTAGTTATCATCACTAACGTTGGTAATATCGATATTACCGCGCCAGTTTTCACCAAAGTAACTTTGTTGTTGCCAATGGAATAGATAGCGCGAGTCAACATTTGGCTCTTCATCATCTTTATCTAGGTACTCAACGGCAATGAGACCGTTGTTTTGCTCAGTTAAATAACGAAACTCACCAATCATTTGCAAGCCGCGCTTAGACATGTAGCGAGGCGTAATGGTGGCGTCGTAATTTGGAGCAATATTCCAGTAGTACGGAGTGATAGTTTCAATACCGTAGCGGCCTGAACTTGAGAAGTTAGGTGTTAATAAACCTGATTTACGGCGGTCATCTAGCGGAAACGTAAAATAAGGAACATAAAGAACTGGCGTATCAAATACCCGTAATACGGTATTGTGAGTTTCGCCCCAGCCGTCTTCACTTGATAAGTCAATTTCGTCAGCTTCAATCGCCCACACCGGTGTTTCGCCCGGACAGGTAGTAAAGCTTGCGTTCATCAGGTTTAGGCCAGACTCGTTGACTGTTAGTTTTTCTGCGCCACCATGACCAAGTTGGTCGGTGAGCTTATAATCAGCACCAAGCAAGCTTAATTCAGAATTATTTAAATCCGCATTGAGCCCAGAACTATTAATTTGGCTTACTTTATCGCGATAAACGATAGGGCCGGTTGCATTAAGTAACCCACGTTGTTTGTCAATCAGTGCACTTTGTGCGGACAAATTCATCGTTAGGGTGTTAATATCTACATTACCGGTAAATTCTGCGCTTTGGGTACCCAATAGTTCAATATCATCGGATTTGATATCGATCATATTAAGTTCAAGGCCAGGGAGCGGTTGCCAAGCTCTGGTTTGCATTGAAGTGCCACAAAAATTGTGTGTCAGTTCAGTTTCGGCGAACGATGGTGCGCTAAGTACGCTTAGCATCATTATGCCCCAGGTTTTGCTCATTTAATGACCTTAATGCTCTTTGGTTGGATATAAGCTAGACATAATAAAGGAAAACAATGGCAAATACAGTAATTGACTTAGTGAAAAATAGATATCTTACTAAATGAATCGTTATAAAAGTTTACAGCAGTTTTTAAATCCTCACTTTAAAGAGGATGAATATCAATTAGCCGCCATCACAGGGGATGCGAGTTTTCGCCGTTATTTCCGCGTAAATACAAGTGATCAGAGCTATATTGTCATGGACTCAGATCCAGATAAATTAGATAACACGCCTTATATAGAACTCAACAAAGTATTTTCTCAGCATGGCTTTAAATTACCAAAAATTCTTCAGGCTGATGAAAAACAAGGCTTCTTCTTGCTGAGTGATTTAGGCAATACTCATTTAGCTGATTTACTGGGCGACGAAGACCGCACTTTACACTACAAACATCTAATAAAGTTAAGTGCACAATGGGCGCAAATCCCGCCAGCCCAATACATGAAAGTATTTGATGGCGAGTTTTTACAGTTTGAACTGAGCATTTTTAGAGATTGGTTAGTCGATAACTTTATTGGTGAGCAACTTTCAGCTGATGAGCAGCAAATGTGGCAACAGGCTTGTGAGTTATTAGTTAACAATGCCCTTGAACAACCAATTGTTACGGTGCACCGAGACTTCCATAGCCGTAATATTATGCGCACGGGGCAGCAATGGGCAATCATCGATTATCAAGATGCGGTGCAAGGGCCTGTATGTTATGACCTTGTGTCGTTATTAAGGGATTGCTATTTCAAGTTACCAGAGCAAGAGCTAGATTACCTTTTACATTACGCTTATGACGAATTCAGCGATCAACAGCTATTGCAAGACACTTCATTTTCAATGTTTAAGCGTTGGTTTGACTTAACCGGTGTGCAGCGTCATTTAAAAGCAGCAGGTATATTTTGCCGCTTAAAATTACGTGACGGAAAGTCAGGTTATTTGAATAATGTGCTGCCAACCCTTACATACATTAGTAATGTCAGTAAAGAATACCCAGAGTTAACAGCCCTTGGCCAGTGGATAGAGCAGACTATTATTCCACAGACTAAGCAGCGTTTAACGAAAGAGTCCAAATGAAAGCAATGATCCTAGCGGCGGGGCGTGGTAAACGCATGATGCCGCTAACAGAAACGATGCCAAAGCCGATGCTAAAGATTAACGGCAAGCCATTATTAGAGCATCATATTAATAACTTACGCCAAGCAGGCATTACCGATATTGTCATTAACCTTGCCTGGCAAGGTGACAAAATAACAGAGTATTTTGCTGATGGATCGCAGTTTGGTGTATCGATCACTTACAGCCAAGAGCAGGCTGGGGGGCTTGAAACCGCCGGGGGCATCATTCAAGCATTGCCGTTATTGGGTGAGCAATTTATTGTCATCAATGGTGATGTGTTTACTGATTATGATGTGACTTCGTTGATGCAGCTTCATCTGCAAGCAGGGGAGGCGCATATTGTCCTTGTTGAAAATCCCGCGCATAACCCTGATGGTGATTTTGCACTGAGTCACCTAAGCCCAGATAGTCAAAAGTATACTTTTTCCGGTATAAGTCGCTATCATGCTGATTTCTTTAAAGGTCTCAGCGCAGGTATTCGTCCACTTGGGCCCATTTTGCGAGAAAAGCTCAGTGAACATCACGTTTCGACTGAGCTTTATTTGGGGCAATGGGATGACATTGGCACACCTGCCAGACTCGACGAAATCAATCAGCGTTTCGCTTTGTAATAACAACAGAGGTTTGCCAAATTATGTGGGGAAAAGTACTCGGTTTTTGTTTTGGCTTTATGTTTGGCAAATTTATAGGAGCCTTACTGGGCCTATACCTAGGCCATATGTTCGATCGCAGCTTAAAACAAGACTTTGATAAAGCAGGTGGTTTTTCTGGTTTGTTTAAAGGCGATGATATTAACGAGCGCCAAGCACTTTTCTTTTCTAGCTGTTTTGCGGTGATGGGGCATATCGCCAAATCGAATGGTCGCGTTAGTGAAACGCATATTCGTGCTGCAAGTCTGTTTATGGACGAAATGGGCTTATCGGGTGATGAGCGCAGAGAAGCACAAGATGCCTTTCGTAGTGGTAAAGAAAGCGACTTTTCATTAAAAGAAACCGTTCATGACTTTAAAGAGCGCTTTGCTCGACGCCATGATTTATTGCAACTGTTTCTCGAAATACAAATCCAAATGGCCTTTTCTGATGGCCACCTTGCAGAGCAAGAAAAGCAGCTATTGCAAGAGGTGAGCAAGCAGTTAGGTATTTCACGTACTCAGTTCGCATTTTTATTAAAACGCTACCAAGCCGAATTTGCATTTCGTCAGCAACAACAGCGTTTTTATGAACAGCAGCGTCAACAAAGCCAGCAAAATCGCAGCAGTCATAGTGAACAAAGAGGGCACAGTGTGCCACCGAATAATGGTATGAATCGCGCCCAAGCGTTGGCTCTTTTAGGCTTAAACAGTGATGCTTCTGCGAGAGATATTAAAGTAGCCTATCGAAAGCTCATGGCTCAGCATCACCCCGATAAGCTGGTATCGCAAGGTTTACCAAAACATATGATGGAAGTTGCGGTAAAGAAAAGCCAAGATATTCAAGCGGCTTATGAGTATTTAAAAAAGGCGGCGTAAAAAGCCGTCTACCTCTTTAAGCAGCCGCTGGTGCTGCTCAGGCTCTGAAGGCACACCAAATAACTCTCTTTGTCGGTAGTCATATTTAGCGTGTTTTCTTACCCAGCGTTTTCTGTCTCTAACACTTTGCAGGGTGTCAGGGTTACCCTCGCTGTAAAAAATATCCAGTAACGGTGGGCTGATAGTTGAAAGCGTCGCATTGAGATGCTGGTTACGAACACTGTTAGGTAAATAACTACCTAGGCTAATAAAAGCGTTTAGTTCGTTATTTGGAAAGCTAGCATAATGCTCAATCAATAGCCCCGCACTGGCACCTTGTGCCACCACAATAATATTGCCGCCTTCATCCATTGCACTGTTATACAAGGCATTGAATCTGGCAATTAGCTTTAATTTGTAATCATCAAGCACGGCTTCACTGATATTGGGCTCACCCGTAACAAAATGCGGCGCTTGTTGCGTTTGGGCTGGTGGAGCAGAAGCTGCTTGCTCATCGCTTTGTTCAACAGTTTGTGTTGACTCAGGTTCAGAGCTTTCAGGTGGCTCGGGCGTTGTCATATCAACAGGGTGCCAATCAATGTCAGGCATGGTCATGGCAAGGGTTGCATAGCCAATTTCGTTTAACTGCTTGCGCAAAAAGTTAATACCAGCATTATTAGTGGGTAAGTGCTGCCAATCAGGAATGATTAGCACAATTCCGCGTTGACTCGCTGCCATCGATTGACGATATAAGCTAATGAACTCATCTTCACCGGCAAGCAGAGTGCGTACTTCATCGCTTGGTAAAAAGCGTTGCATATCGTTAGTGACCAAACTTGACCAAGGGGTGGGTTTAATAAAATCGGCAGCATTCACATTGCCCATGAACGCAAAACAGGCTGCGTAAAGTAAGCGATGTGCGGGTTTTAAATTCATGCCGATATTACCTGAGTCTTTAATTAAATCAGTTATTGATTAGCTATCGGCAGTATTTATTAAATATTTAGCGAATTGTCTTAAAACTCAGGTGCTGCTTCAAAAATCAATGTTTCACCGCTGGCTGGGTGAGCTAAGGTTAGCATTTCGGCATGCAGTTGTAAGCGAGGAGCCATGGCGAATGCCTCGGGGTGAGCATACAGCTTATCGCCTAAAATAGGGTGACCCAATGACAGCATATGCACACGTAGTTGGTGAGAACGCCCAGTAATTGGGGTCAGCTCAACACGAGTCGCATTCTGTTCATACTCAAGCACTTTAAAGTGGGTTAATGACGGTTTGCCATTATCGTGATCAACCATTTGCTTTGGTCGGTTCGGCCAATCACAAATAAGTGGCAAATCTACCGATCCAGTTTCTTGCTCAAGCTTACCAAATACACGAGCAATGTAGCGTTTCGCGGTTTTTCTATCTTGAAACTGAATGCTTAAATTACGATGCGCTTCTTTGTGCATAGCTAAACAAATAATGCCAGAGGTAGCCATATCAAGGCGATGAACAATTTTTGCCGTTGGAAAAACGCGGTTAATACGAGCAATAAGGCAGTCAGCGTGTTTTGGGTCTTTTCCCGGCACAGTAAGTAAACCACTTGGTTTATTCACAATAAGCAAGTCATCGTCTTGATAAACAATACTTAAATAAGGTGTCATAGGGGGATTATAATTGAGTAACACAGCCAGCCTCGATGATATGCAAGGGCGCTATTTTAAAGGAGTATGAGCGCATACACAATGCCAGTGCTGGTTTTCGAGTAGCAGCTGAGATACAGTAAATTCAGCTATGGAGATTAAATAAAAGGACAAGTGAATGTTTCGCCTTGGTTTAATTCGCAGTAAACCTTGTACACGTTGTGGCTTAGAAGTTAATGACCTTGAGCCTGAATGCCCGCACTGTAAAGGTTTTTCAGACCTACAAGCAGTATATTTGAAGCAAGCTTACAAAGACGATTTAATACAAAGAAACAAAAGCTTAGCTAAGTTATTTTGCAAGCTAGCGGCAGTGGCCGTAATTATTACCCTAGTGGTGTTTTTTGCATAAAAAACGCGATGTGAAAGCACATCGCGTTTGTGGTTTTGAGTTTAGCGCTTCAACGTTAGTGCGAAACGACAATTAAACGAATTGCATCCAGTTTAACTTGGGCTTTTTCGATGTAAGTAGTGAGTTCACTACGTTGCTTATCAAAGAAGCTCAGTTCTTCATCACGAATATTCGGGTTGATCTGCTTAAGAGCTGTTAAACGAGCTTGCTCTTCACCGAGTGCAGTTTGCATTTTCTCTAGTGATTCAGCGCGTAGTGTTTCAAGCTTGGTTTGTGCCATGCCTTGCGCACTAGTGATCATTGGGTGAATGGCACTTTGTAGCGCGCTGGCTAATTTACTTGCCGTTTGGCGACCAACCGCTGATAACTGTTTATTGAAAGCATCAAAAGCAACATTATCAGCCAGATTGTTACTGCCCTTATCTAATAAGATACGAATAGGCGTTGGTGGCAAGAAGCGGCCAACTTGAAGTGCTTTAGGCGCCATCGCCTCCGCAATGAAAATAAGCTCAACAAAGAAGGTGCCAGCAGGTAGCTTTTTGTTTTTCAGTAACGCCACAGAGGCAGTACCAAAGTCATCATCACAAATCATGTCTAGGCTGCCTTGCACCATTGGGTGGTCCCAACTGATGAAATGGGCGTCTTCTTGCGAAAGCGAGGTGCTGCGATCAAACGTTACTGTGATGCCATCATCTTTTAAGCATGGGAAAGATGGATTTAGCATGTGCTCAGTTGGTTTTAAGATAATGGTATTTTCACCTTTATCTTCTTGGCTTACCCCAAAGGTGTCGAACACATTGATCATATAACTTGGTAGCGTGAATTGATCGTCTAATTCTTCGATATCAGCTACAAGGCTTTCTGCTCGGCCTTGGCCACTTGAATGCAGCTCTAGTAAGCGGTCACGACCACTTTCCATTTGCTTACGAAGCTTGGCATTTTGACCTGCAACTTGTTCTAGTAGTGGGTCTAGCTCTTCTTCGTCGCAATTGTGTGCACCAATAAACTCAAGTAGTTCTTCGCCATACTCTTTATAAAGCATTTGCCCTGTTGTCGAGGTTGTTTCAAACGCATCTAAGCCTTCGTTGTACCAACGAAGTAACACTTCTTGTGCGGTGTTTTCAAAATACGGCACATGAATGTTTACGTCTTGAGTTTGACCAATACGGTCAAGACGACCAATACGTTGCTCAAGTAAGTCTGGGTTTAGTGGTAAATCAAACAATACTAAGTGATGCGAGAATTGGAAGTTACGACCTTCAGAACCAATTTCAGAACAAAGTAGAATTTGCGCGCTGTCGTATTCATCGGCAAAGTAAGCCGCTGCACGGTCACGTTCAACAATCGACATGCCTTCGTGGAAAACAGAGGCTTTAATTGCTTCACGCTCACGTAAAATCTGTTCTAGGCTAAGTGCGGTTTCGGCTTTAGCACAGATAAGTAGTACTTTTTCGTGTTTAAGGGTTTTTAAGGTTTCGATTAACCAATCAACACGTGGGTCAAATGCCCCCCAGCTAGCATTTTCACCTTCAAACTCTTGGAAGATCTTTTCAGGGAATAGAGCGCGAAGTGCCGTTAGTTCAGCATTTTGAATGCCGCCCATGTTACCCAGTACCGACATCGCCGTTTTATATTGTTTTGGCATTGCCATAGGGTATGCATGAAGCTTACGGCTTGGGTAACCATCAATACCGCTGCGGCTATTTCTAAATAAAATACGACCCGTACCATGGCGGTCCAGCAGCATTGATAAAATTTCGTTGCGCGCCGTTTCATCACCTTGCTCCGCTTTCGCTAAAAGGTCAGTAATGTCGGTTTCTTTTAATAGCTCTTTTAATGTAGCACGAGATGCATCATCAAGGCCTTGTTCCCCCAGTAATTGATTAGCAGCTTCAGCAACCTCTTTGTAATTACTTTCTTCTTCAACAAACGCATCGTAGTCGTAGAAACGATCTGGGTCGAGTAATTGTAAGCGGGCAAAGTGACTGCGGTGACCAAGTTGATCTGGCGTTGCAGTTAATAAGATAAGGCCCGGAATGTCTTGGCTTAACTCTGCCATGCGTTGGTATTCAGTGCTTGGCTTACCATTATTGATACTTAAATGGTGCGCTTCATCAACAACCAATAAATCCCAATCAGCTAGGGTTGCTTGCTCAAACCAGCGTTTTTTCTTGCTTAAGAACTCAAGGCTAGTAAGTACTAACTGTTCTGTTTCGAATACGTTTGGTGAGTCTGCAAATGCTTCATCACAACGCTCTTCATCAAAGATTGAAAAACGTAAGTTAAAGCGGCGTAGCATTTCGACTAACCACTGATGCTGTAAGTTTTCAGGCACAACAATCAATACACGGCTAGCTCGGCCACTGATGATCTGTTGATGTAAAATCATACCTGCTTCAATGGTTTTACCTAAACCTACTTCATCAGAAAGTAATACGCGTGGTGCAAAACGTTTACCTACTTCTTGTGCAATATAAAGCTGATGCGGAATAAGGTTTGCACGCTGACCAATTAAACCTTTTAAGGGAGATTGTTGGCGCTCAAACTGGTGCTGCCAAGTTTGGTAGCGCAGCGTATAGCGGTCAAAACGGTCCACTTGGCCTGCAAATAAGCGGTCTTGTGGTTTATTGAATTTGATAAAGTGATCTAAAAAGGTTTCTTTTAACTGCGCTTTTTCACCATTATCAACGCGAATGCCGTGATAGCATAGTAACTCGCCTTGCTCTTCAACAGACTCAACTTCTAATTCCCACTCTTCAACGCTGCGAATAATATCACCTGGATTAAATGCGACACGAGTAACAGGCGCTTCTGTTAAAGAATAAACTCTGTTTTCTCCACTGGCTGGAAATAAAATGCTGACCTGACGGCCTTCAAGGGCAACAACGGTGCCTAATCCTAAATCTGACTCAGTATCACTGATCCAACGCTGACCTAAGGAAAAATTCATGTATGTCTCGTCTATGAAGAAAAAAGGCGGCTATGTTACCTGTAACGCCATGCTACTTCAAGGCAGTAAACTCGCCGCGCACAATTAAATTTAGTCAACCTTTTTAAGCCATTATTAATGGTAAAAATTGTATGTATTTTAACCAGTTAAATAATTGTATATTTGTTTGTCATAAAAAGGACTTTTGTCGTAAATAGACTAAACTGAGTATATACCTGACGAATAAACCATAGCTTCATCCGCCGCTTGTTTAGTTTATTGGGTATAGCATAAAAATCATAAAACGTAAGGAAAGTGCTATGGAAAAAGCTTCGAACCTTGATAGTAAAATGTATGTGCTCGATACCAATGTATTACTCCACGAACCCCTCGCTTATTTATCTTTCCAAGAACATGATGTTGTTATCCCCATGACAGTATTAGAAGAGCTCGACCACATTAAAGACAGGAAACATGACGTTAGCCGTGACGCCCGTGTTGCTATTCGTGGTTTAGATGAAGTGCTAAAGGACGCTTCGCCAGAGCAAATGTTGCAGGGTGTCGCGCTCCCTAGTAACAAAAAGGCTAAAACAGAATCTCGTGGCCGCTTAATTATCGTTAATGACCATTTATTTGCAGACAGTATTTCGGGTTTACCTGGCAACGAAAACGACCACCGCATCATCAATTGTGCTGTTCATTTACAGAAGCAACACAGCGATAGCAAGGTGGTGCTTGTCACTAAAGACATAAATATGCGCCTCAAAGCGAAAGGGGCAGGCCTTAAATTTGTTGAAGACTACAGAACAGACCAATTAATTGACGACATTGCTTTGCTTACTAGCGGCTATAAAAAAATTGAAGGTGATTTTTGGCAACAGGTTGGAGAATGCGAAACAGAGCAGCAAGGCCGAGATACCTATCATCATGTGGCAAAGAGCACGATTAGCGATGTGTTCTGTAATGAATATATTTTAGATGAAAGCGACCACTTTGCGGCTCGAGTAACAAGCTACGATGATAAACAAATTACTTTAAAGGATATCAGTGTTGAGCGCTTGATGAGCCATACCGCTTGGGGCGTTAAGCCAAAAAATGTTTATCAAGGGATGGCACTTGATGCGCTACTTGACCCAAGTATTGAATTGGTGATTTTAACTGGCCCGGCAGGCTGTGGTAAAACCTTACTCGCTCTTGCCAGTGCCCTCGAAATGATTATTGAAAAAGGCATTTACGATAAAGTGATTGTCACTCGTAATACCCCAGAAATTGCTGAATCGATAGGCTTTTTACCGGGTACTGAAGAAGAGAAAATGGCGCCTTGGTTAGCTGCTATTACCGATACGTTAGAAGTGCTGCATAAAGGAGATGAGAATCCAATTTCAAGCCGTAATTACATTATGGAAAAAGCCAACGTACAGTTTAAATCGGTAAACTTTATGCGTGGTCGTAGTATTCAAAACGCGGTTGTTATTTTGGATGAAAGTCAAAACTTAACTGCTTCACAACTGAAGACCATTATTACTCGCTGCGGCGAAGGCACTAAACTCATTTGCTCAGGTAACCTAGCGCAAATTGATAGTAATTACCTCACGCCAGTTACCTCAGGCTTAACTTATATTGTTGAACGTTTTAAAGATTTTCAGGGCAGTGCCACCGTTAACTTAAACGGTGTGGTACGTAGCCGCTTAGCCAGCTTTGCTGAAGAAAATTTATAACTTGCCAGTATTCCTATGCCTCGTTAACCTAGCTGTTATCGAGGTAAGGTACTTATAAGCCAGTGAATTTTTTACCGTTAAAGCATTACTATCGCTCTTTAGCAGTGGCACTTATTGTGCCACTGCTGGTGGCGTTTTTTTTGTGTTTACACCTATATAATTTAAAACTTGAGCGGGCGATAGAAAGCAGGCAAAACGGTTTTGATAATATATCAGCTCAGCTTAGCCATGCTATGAGTGCCGCAGATGGCCTTATAGACACCATGTTCAAGCTTTACGAGCAGCCACTTTCTTATGATTTTGATCCTAGTTGGGCACGCAATGTGAACCAGTTTGATCACTATTATTACCAAAGTGTTGGTGATGGAGTGGGGGAGGTTGTCGGGCAAGGAAAGTTTGCCTCAACCGCTTATGCAATTAATCAATGGCGACGAGTTATTGCCCTCGGCCCGTCTTTTAATACCACGCTGTCGCTTATTCAATCTTTAGAGGCGGTTGCTTATGTTAATGAGCAAGGCTTTGTTTATATTAAGCGCCGTAGCACAGCAAAAAGTGAATTTCTGACCAGCGTGTTAGATAACAAATTTCGACCTTTATCAATAAATAGCAACAAACTTGCTTCGAGCTCTGTATTGACGATTAATGGTCATGCCTACTTTGCTATTGGCAAGCAACGAGCTGCCAATAGTCGTGATTACATCGTGTTGATTTATGACCTTAAAGCAATTTCTAACTGGTTAAAAAAAATAGCGCCTAACTATGGTGAGTATATTTTTATCAACCAAGATAACCAAGTTATTGCCAGCTCAAAAACAGCACTTAATACTGCCATTAGTGCTAGCGAGCATTGGCCGAATGTCGCTGTAGATATGAGCAAGAATAACCACAGTCATTTAGTGCAAGAAGCAACCAACTTACCTATTTACACTCGTTTCTATGAATCAAAGCAAGCCCTGAGTGAACCGGTAGGCTACGACATTTTTTTAGAATTCGCATTTTTGAGTGTGTTTTTAGTGATGATGTTCAGCGCTGTTTTTTGGTTAAGTCAGCGTATTTTTGTAAAACCAATGACACACTTAATGAATTATCTTGAGCAGCATGATGAAGGCAAACAAGCGTTAGTTCATTATCGTATTCCTGTTGATTGGCAGCCTTGGTTCAGCCGTGTGAAAAAGGTGTTTAGCCGTAATGAAGAGCTCGTTCAGTCGTTACAAGAGGCAAATAAAGCGCTTGATTCGCAAGTACAGGTAAAATCAAAACAATTACGCCGTAGTATTGATGCGAAAGAGCGTCACTTAGCGCTATTAAATACCATGCTCAATAACGTACCGGATCTAATTTATTTTAAGGATATTGATGGTTCATTTTTAGGCTGTAATAAGGCGTATGAGCGCTATATCGGCTTGCCACAAGAGAAGTTAGTTGGGCAGCAATTATGTGATATTAGCGATGATAATGGCGAGTTAAACGAGCTTGAAAAGCAAGTACTCAAAGATCGCCAAGCTTATCAAAAAAGATTGACCACAGAAGATAACAGTTATCTGTTTAGCATCGTGCCATTTTATAACGAGCATCAGCAATTTCTCGGCACCATGGCGATTGGTCGTGATATTACCGAGCAGCATAATGCGCTCAATGCATTACAAAGCTCCGAAGCAAAATTACGTAGCGCCATGGAGTATGCTGCAAATGGGGTGCTGTTGGTATCGCTTGACGATCAGGTGCTGCAAGCAAATAAAGCGGCACGTAAAATCTTTGCAATTGAAAACGCCAATGAGCTCAAATTAATAGACTTATTTGCTGAGGCGTCTTATCAGACGTTAAAAAATACCCTGACAGAGCTGTTGCATGAGAAGAAAAAAGTTTATCACTTTAGTCTTGAGCAGCAAGAACTACAGCGCTGGCTACAAATTAGTGTGTCATTAGTTTGGAATGCTGAGCAAACCCCTGATTACTATGTTGTTCATGTACAGGATGTGACGGATTTAGTAAAAGCAAAAGATGACGCAGAGCGGGCTACATTAGCTAAGAGCCGCTTCATTGCAAACCTTAGTCATGAAATACGCACACCACTCAATGCTGTACTAGGCTTAATTGACGTGATTGCATTGCAAGGTTTAACACAGCCGCAGCGTAATCATGCCGAACAAGCAAAATCAGCAGCCAATAGCTTGCTTACTTTATTGAATCGTATGCTCGACTTTGCCCGCGCTGAAAGCTCGCAAGTACAACTTAATAAAGCCCCTTTTAGCGTACCTGACTTAATCGACTACTGTCAGGGAATAACAGCCCCTTTATGCGCAAATAAAGATATCGAGTTTAAAGTCGAATGCGATAAAAGCATTAGCGATAACTTAGTGGGTGATCAAATTTGCTTGCAGCAAGTACTGGCTAATTTACTGACCAACGCTGCCAAATTCACCGAACAAGGCACAGTGACATTAAACTTAATGCTGGTGGAAGAGTCAGCTGAGCAGCAACTCATTTGCTTTACTGTTAAAGACACCGGTATTGGTATTGGCAAGGCAGATCAAAGCCGCTTATTTGATGCATTTACTCAAGGTGATGAATCATTAACGCGCTCTCATCAGGGGGTTGGTTTAGGCTTAGCGATTGTTAAGTACGAAGTTGCGCTAATGGGAGGCGAAATTAAGCTGGAAAGCGAAAAAGGTAAAGGCAGTGAGTTTTGCTTTTGCTTACAGCTAGATAAAGCCGCGGAGCCTGTGAAAAAAGAGCTGGTTTCATTGCCTTCTAGTACTGATTTATCTGGCATGTTAGTGCTGGCTGTGGATGATAACCCGCTTAATTTAAGCATTATTAAAAGCATTTTAGAGCAAATTGATGTCACCGTTGTGTGTGCACATAGTGGTGAAAAAGGCATTGAGCTGGCAAATAGCTTAAGGCCCGATCTCATTTTTATGGATATTCAGATGCCAGAAATGGATGGTTGTCAGGCAACGCGTATTATTCGTCAGTCATTCACCAAAGAGCAAATGCCGATTTACGCACTCACAGCACACAGTGAAAGCGAAGATATTGAGCATTCAATCGCGGCGGGTATGAATAAGCATTTAACTAAACCGATTGTTGCTAGTAAGTTGTTTTTAGCAATGAGTGAACTTGATAACACAAAAGAAGTCTTTTTTGATCAAGCTTTTATACTGTCTCAGTTTGCAAACAATACTATGTTAGTATTAACTATGTTGTCGAAGTTTGCGACTATGGCAGCAGAGCAGTTATTACAAATCTCTACATTAAAAACTACCGATGAGTTGGTCCGTGTGGTTCATAATGTAAAAGGGTCAGCCGGAAATCTCGGTTTTAAGCGATTGTCAGCGTGCGCTCAGCAATGTGAAGCTAAGCTTAAAGCAGATGGCGAACTTTCCGAACAATTAATTGATGAGTTGCAATGCCAAATAAAACAGGTTATTGCCTTTATCATCGAACAAGGATCTACTGATGTTGAAAAGAGCCAAGGTACTGATTGTTGATGACGATCCGTTAAACCGCTTGGTATTAGAAAAAACATTAAAGCAAGACTATGATGTTTTTTGTGTTGAGAGTGGCGAAAAAGCACTGACGTTTCTAAAAACACAAAGTGTGGATCTGTTGATCTTGGATATTGTAATGCCAGGAATCGACGGCTATGAAGTACTCAACAAATTAAAAGAAAACGCAACGACAAGCATGCTACCGGTAATCTTTATCTCGGCAAATACTAGCCATGATGATGAAGCTAAAGGGTTAGAATTAGGGGCGATGGATTACATCACCAAACCTTTTAGTGCAGCGATCGTTCGTGCACGTGTGCGCAATCAATTAATGATCAAACAAAAAAATGACTTGCTTGAAATGCTCGCCTCAATTGATGGCCTAACAGAGATCCCAAACCGACGTTATTTAGATGAAAACTTAGCGCGAGAGTGGCGTCGTTGTCGTCGTGATCAAACACCATTATCAGTATTATTAATGGATGTTGATCACTTTAAACGTTACAACGATTGTTATGGTCACCGAGCAGGCGATGATTGTTTAAAACAAATTGCTCATGCCTTAGTTGGAGCATGTGAGCGAGGTAGTGACTTTGTTGCTCGTTATGGCGGTGAAGAGTTTGCAGCAGTACTTCCAAATACCTCTGCAAAAGAAGCTATGTCGTTTGCAAACAAATTACGTAATGCCGTTAATGAGTTAAATATTCCGCATAAAGCGTCACTAAATGCCGACCATGTCACAATTAGTATTGGTATTGCGACCACGGAAAATGGCCAGGTGTATGCAGAGCAAACATTACTTGAAGAAGCTGATTTAGGTCTTTATCAGGCAAAAGATGCTGGGCGTGATCAGATAGTATCGAGAATGATAGCGGTGAGTGAACATAAGTAGGCAATAGCTGCCTACTTACAGAATTTAAATATGTAAGCTAGCCATTGCTAAGTGATTTATAAATCGTATCACCCACACCGATTAACTTATCATTTTTAAAAACTAGTGGTGTACATTCGTCTTTAGTCATCTTGCCATCAGAGTGAATACTATGGGTTGCATAGAATAATACTTGGTACACATCATCACCCTGCTTTAATAACTCGGTAAAGTTAGGAGTATTTAGTTTGTTTAATACAGTTTGGTAGCTGGTATCTAATGCAAGATTAGAAATCACTTCACGGTTATTTTTATGCTGTTGCTGCCAGCTAGATGAGCTTCCCGCCCAATGTGTATCGGCTTCGCCGTCAGAAACAGCAATGACACAACCAGTTAAAAATGGTGCAGTTAGCGCGGCAATTAGAAGTGCTTTTTTCATGTTATTTTATCCCGAAGAAATTGTTTTATAGTTATTCACTTAATAGCAAACTGCTTGCCAAACTTATAAATTACAACTAAATCAATTGGTTACGTTGTTTTTAGTCAATGGGCTAAGTAATAAATTGCTAACTACTTAGCTCTATTGACTAATAAGTTGCGGTTTAGACCAACCTGTTACGTGCTTCGCCTTGATTAAATGCCTGGATATTTAATGCAATTTCGTTAACTAGGCGCACGATAGATTCTTGGCTGGCCCATGCGATATGTGGGGTCAGTAATAAGTTTGCACCTTTGTATAGTGCCAGCGGGTTTTCTTGCTCTGCAGGTTCTTTACTGAGTACATCAACACCGGCTCCGGCAATAATATTATTAGCTAATGCATCAGCTAAATCGGCTTCATTGATGATCCCACCGCGAGCAGTATTAATAATGATAGCTGACGGTTTCATCATGCTTAATTCTGCCGCAGCGATTTGGTTGCGTGTTTCATCAGTTAGCGGGCAGTGAACACTAATGATATCGGCTGTGGTTAAGGCATCATTGAAACTAACACGACCTTCACGAGGCGTTTGGCCTTTTCGTTCACTAATGATGACATTGGCACCAAAGGCGCGTGCTACATCGGAAACGGCTTTACCCAGTGAGCCATAGCCAACAATAGCCAGTGTTTTGCCGGCAATTTCATTAAAGCTGTAATCTAAACGGCAAAACATAGGGCTTTGCTGCCATAAGCCTTGCTGGCAATCATTAATGTATCTGTGAGTATTGCCCAGTAAATTAGTGATGAGAGTAAAGGTATGCTGCACCACACTCGGTGTTGAATAGCCCGCTACATTTGTCACTGCGATGTTATGCTCTTTGGCTGCTACCAAATCAATATTGTTAGTCCCTGTCGCTGCAACGCATATTAATTTTAAATTAGGTAATTTGCTCATGGCGTTATGATCAATCACCACTTTATTACTGATAACGATATCGGCATCTTGGCAGCGCTCAACAACCTGTTCTTGAGCGGTTAAATCGTAACAGGTTAACTTACCTAATTGCGCTAAGGCATCTAACGAAGTGTTGGCTAATGTCGCTGCATCAAGGACAGTAATATTCATGTGCTTTCCTTTTTTAATTTATTGCTTGACCTTGGGGTGTACTCCAAGGTTTATAGTGAGCATAATAAATAAACGCTTCACAATGGAGACGGTGATGAAAATAGGTGAGTTTGCCCGTCAGTTGGGTGTCTCAACAGATACGCTACGGTACTACGAAAAGCATGGTTTGTTAACGCCTAGTTCGCGTTCAGACGTGGGATATCGTTTTTATTCTGAGAATGACTATAAACAAATGGCGTTTATTCTCAGAGCAAAGAATGTTGGTTTTAGTCTGGCTGAGATTAAAGAGCTACTGCAAATTAAGTTTCATAAAGATCAGCATTCTTGTCATGAAGTTAAAGAGATGACGTTACAAAAACGTGATCTCGTTGCACAACGAATTGCAGAGCTTACTCGCTTTTATGACTCACTTTCATTATTAGCAGATAAATGTTGTGGCGGAGAAGAACCTGCTGAAAACTGCTCAATACTAACGACGCTGGAGGATATCGATGGACTTACTCAATAATTTTTGGCATCTGTTTTTACTCTCAGCGCCTTGGTTAATGCTGGGCTTATTCATAGCAGGTCTTCTCAATGTGTATTTGCCTGCTAACTTTCTTAACCGGCATTTAGGCAAAGAAGGGTTATGGACCACAGTTAAAGCAGCCTTTATTGGTGCCCCAATGCCCTTGTGCTCATGTGGTGTGATCCCTGCGGCCATTGGTTTAAGAAGGGCAGGAGCGTCAAAAAGTGCTACCACAGCATTTTTAGTTTCAACCCCTGAAACTGGGGTCGATTCGGTTTCGGTTTCTTATGTGTTACTAGGTCCATTTATGGCGGTGATACGTCCTATTGCCGCCGTGTGTAGTGCCATTGTGGCCGGTGTCTTAGTAGGGAAAGACAGTGAACTTCATAAAGTGCAAAGTTCAGAATCAGATGAAAAAGACTTAGAATCAACATCTTGTTGTAGCAGTAAACAGCTTGAGCCTGTGACTACAGCGAGTTGTTGTAGCAAAGAGGCATCTACTAAGCCCGCACAAAGTTGTTGTAGTAAGCAATCACCTCAAGAACTTGAGCCTGCTAAAACAACAAGTTGTTGTAGTAGCAAGGAATCGCAACCAACACAGGAGCCGCAACACAGTTGCGCAACTGAAAAAGCAGCACCTTCGCAGAAAAGCTGTTGCAGCACTGAGCAGTCAACTAAAGTCGTTGAAAGTCGTTTTAGCAAACTGAAACGCGCGGTGAGCTTTAGTTGTAACAAGCTGCTTGAAGACACCATGATTTGGCTAATGATCGGTTTATTTTTTGCTGCTCTAGTTCAAACTTATGTACCAGAATCTTATTTAAGCCAATGGGGTAATGGCATTCTGGCGATGCTGGTGGTTATTTTAATCAGTATTCCTATGTATATTTGTGCTACTGCATCGACACCTATCGCGGCAGGCTTATTACTCAGTGGTGTGTCTCCGGGGGCGGTGTTGGTGTTTATGTTGGCAGGGCCGGCAACCAACATTGCAACGCTTGGTGTGGTTGGAAAAGAGCTTGGCAAGCGTGCGGTATTTGCCTACTTAATAGGAGTGATTGGCACGGCGCTGGCATTTGGCTTTTTAACCGATTATTTAGTGGCGCAATATGGTTTTGTGGTGGCGCCGATGATGGGCGAAGAGCATGAAGTCCTACCACATTGGTTAAGCCTTGGGGCAGGTATTGCGTTGGCAATTTTAATGCTTAGATTACTGCTAAAAATGGTATTAAAAAAGGCGTCGCAAACTGGTAAGAGCATTGCTTAATTGTTTGTTATAAAAATATATTTTCTACATTAATTGGCATTTAATTTGGTTAACTATCGCGTCTCGGTTCGCATTTAAAATTGCCTGAGTTATAATCCGCCAATTATTTTTAACGGCACGCTCTGCGTGCCGTTTTTTAACTTAAGTAGTTTTTAATGAGTGAAAGTGTGGATAAATACGCCGACATAAGACCTTACAATGATGATGAAGTAGCTGATTCAGTAGCGCGTTTGATTGCTGATAATGCCTTTGTAGATGTAATCGCTAAGTATAACCTACCGCGCTTTTTATCGAACTTCCCATTTATTACTCGCCCATTAGTGCGCAGTCAGCTGCGTAAAAAGTGGGGCAACACCGCATCGGTTGAGCAAGTTCAGCATGAAGTGGCTGATTATTTAAATAAACTAATCACCCGTACGACTTCAGAAGTGACGTTTTCGGGCATCGATAAACTAGACCCAAAACAAGCTTACTTATTTATCTCTAATCACCGCGATATCGTGCTTGATCCTGCGTTGGTGAATTGGGGCTTGTTCAAGCACAACATGCCGACAGTTCGCATCGCAATTGGTGATAACTTACTGCAAATTCCTTATATCACTGAGTTAATGCGTTTAAACAAAAGCTTTATTGTAAAGCGCTCAGCGAAAGCTCCGAAAGAGATGTTAAAAGCGTTGTCGCAGCTGTCTGCTTATATCTATGACTCACTTGCTGAAGGCCACTCAATTTGGATAGCGCAAAAAGAAGGTCGAGCAAAAGACGGTTTTGATCAAACAGATCCTGCCTTACTTAAAATGTTGCAGTTACAAGGTCGTAAGCAGAAAAAAGAATTTGCTGAGTACGTACGCGAATTAAAAATTGTGCCAGTGTCTATCTCTTATCAATACGAGCCATGCGCGATTGCTAAAGCGAAAGAGCTTTATCATAAACAGCAACATGGTCAGTATGTGAAACAGCAAGGTGAAGATATTGCTAGTATTGTTGAAGGCTTTAGTACAGCTAAAGGGCATGTACATTTAGCGTTTGGCGAACCAATTGAATCGGGCTGCGAATCACCTGAAGAGCTGGCAAAAACCATTGATCAGCAAATTGTTGATTCGTTTTTCTTACACCCTGGTAACTACATAGCGGGTGGTTGTACGCAAGCTGTGATTGACGAAAAAGATGCTGCAGCTTTTAACGAGCGACTAGCAAAAGTGCCAGAGGAGCTAAAACCTTTGGTATTAGCTATGTATGCTAAACCTTTTCATCGTAAAGCAGAACTTGCCACAAGCGAATCTGAGTAAGCGAAACAGATAGTTTAAGAAGCCACTTTATAAAGTGGCTTTTTTTATGGTTAATTTTCAGGCTATACTTTTAATATTACTTATTAACCGGCATTTGTGATGCAACAGATTGAAATATTTGAAATTCCAAGCCCTTGCAAAGGAATATGCCAAGTTAATAATCGAGGCTATTGTAAAGGTTGCTACCGTAGTCGTGATGAGCGTTTTTATTGGAATAAGTTTACCAATGCAGAAAAACGTAAAGTCATTAGCTTATGCCAACAGCGCTATAAACGTTTCCTTCAGAAAAAACAGCAGGCAGAGCTGCAACAAAAAAATCCTGAGCAAGGCGGTTTTGATTTTTAAAATTTACTGAGGTTGTATTTCGATTTTAAAAATTGCACCGTGCCGTTTTCATCAAGCTTTTTAAGTACTTTAGTCAGTTGTGGAATTATCGCTTTATGCCGTTTATGCACAAAGTGAAAGCTCTGCATCGGCATTAAAATCTGTTTATGAAAGGCCGTTTGGTCAAACCCCGGGTGCTTAGTCGACAATAAAAAGTCTAGTAATATTGTCCCTTCAACACGTTTTTGAGTGAGTAAATTAAGCTGCGCGGTGACATTTCTGACCTTGATTACATCACCATCAAATGGATGGTTATCGATATAACTCTGGGCCGCCGGGTAGCTTGACTGAATTGCTAACGATTTAAGATCTTCATATTGGCATTGTCGGCAGTTTTTCAGTAGCACTAGATTAAAATCAAAAAGCGGATAGTCTACTTTCAATAAATTAGGGTAATCATCTTTAACATTGGCAATGCGGCCTAGTTGCCCATCGAGCACACCTTGATTCGCGGCAACCAAGGCATTTTGATGATTAAAGTCGATAATATGGATCTCATAGCCAATTTCTTTGTATGCCATTTTCATTAAATCAATAACATAGCGAGCTTGTGGTGTATCGGCGGGGCGATTAAAGATCAATAAATTAGTGCTGGCACTACTTGAGAAGCAAAAAAACAGCAAAAATAAGGCAAATCTGTGACTCAGATACTTCGACAACGTGCGTTCCTTGCGTACATAAATTGCTCGTTAATTTACTGATATGTGTTTCCAAAATCAAGCTTATCCGAGGGCTTTTTAAGCTAATAAAAGGGATTAAAGCCTGTTAATTTTGTTATACTTGTGAAATCAAAAATTTATTGCTGAGAAAGTATGAGTTTCAATTTATGTAAATTGCCACGAGAGCAAAAATATCAAATTCAATTGGATTACGAAGCGTCTTTTTGGGCTTATCAAATAAAGCGTGGTAAGAACACCCGCGAAGGTGTTTACACTGCAATAAATAATCGCCCTATGTCTGAGCGAGCTTTTCTTAAGCAGCAATTTGAGCATTACCTTTCGCTAATGAGCTAACCATGGCTGCGTTTAGATTTTATTTACTTGAGCCAATTAAAACGCCGTTAGTAAACAAATTTTATGATAAACACAAGGCTCGCGGCCGAGCGACCAAAGCTGACCAAGTATGGGTTGCTTACAAAGAAACAGAAATAATTGCCGCTTGCCGAGTTCAAAACCAAGCTGGGCTGTTATTTTTGTCTACCCTTTATGTTGATGAAGTATGGCGGGGTCAAAAAATTGCCTCACAATTACTTGCGGCTGTCACCGCCGCACAAAAAGGGACAGTTTTTACCTTCGTGTACCAAAATCTGATTGATTTTTATCTACAAAATGGGTTTAACTATGCATTAACATTACCCAATTCTTTGCAATCGTTGTTTGAGGTATATGCGCATCGAAACGTAGTTGCGATGCACTTTACGCGTGACACAGTGCCAAGTTAGCAATTTGGAACGTCAATGACTAAGTTCTTCTCCAGTATAACGTTATTTTTTATTTTGACCTGTGGCTTGTTTAGCCATCCCGCTATCTCGCAGGTAAAACGTTTATCAACCAGTGAAGGCTTATCGCAAAGTTATGTAAACACCATGCTTATCGATAACAGTGGCTACTTGTGGTTATCGACTGAAGGTGGCCTCAATCGCTACGATGGTTATCAGGTGGTTCATATCAAAGGCCCTAATGGTGAGCTTGAAGATGCCATCATTGACCGTATTTACCAAGATCCACAAGGCTATATTTGGATAGCTTCGCTACAAGCGGGTTTATTCCGTTACGATCCCACTTCCGATACTTATCAGCAGTTTATTGCTAAACCAACCACTGAAGAGCAAATATTTATTGAGTCGGTGTTTAGTATGGTGGCTGTTGATGACAAAACACTATGGCTAGGGCGTGGCTGGGATTTTGCCAAACTAGACTTAGAAACGAAAAAAATCACCTCTATTTTTGAAATACCTGAACGTGTAAAAAGCAGTGTTATTCGTGAGCTTTTCGCGTACCAGAGTTATATTTTTATGGGTACCAGTAATGGTGCTTATGTCTATGAGCTGGCATCAGGAAAAGTCCGTAAGCTTGATCATCTGCAAAATGAGCCAACTCATATTTATCAAAACTATGTGAAATCATTCGCTATTATCAATGAACAAACATTGCTAGTGGGTGCTGTAAGAGGCCTTTATCAGGTTGATATTAGCAATTTAAAAGCAATGTTTGATACCCCAGACATCGCCTTTAAAAATAAAACACTCATCAGTGAATTAAATATTTGGAAGATTATTCCTGAGGCTAACTCTATTACGCTTGGCACTGACAAAGGGTTATTCGAATATAACCTTGAAACAGGTGAGTTAGCTAAGAATATGCGCTTAAAAGAAAGTGGTTACACACTAGCTGACACCAGCATTATTGATATTGTGAAAGACCGCTCTGGTGGAATGTGGCTGGCAACCAAAAATGATGGGGCGTTTTATCAGTCATACGATAATTACAATTTTATCAATGTGACAGCCAATTCATTAACAGGCGATGGGCTATCTCATCATTCAATTTGGAGTATTACTGAGTTCCAAAATCGTCTTTGGCTTGCCACCCATAATGGCTTAACAGCGGTTGATTTAGAAACCTACGAAAGTGAAGTGTTTTTAAAAGATTATCAGGTTGACTTGATAACCACTGAGTTTAGTGTTTATCAAGTTATGCCCTATAAAGATAAGTTATGTCTGCATACTAATCGCGGCATTTTAAGCTTTGATCCGAAAACCGGGCAGGCCATGCCTGTCAAAGCGGCAAACCCCGATAATCAGGTTTTAATTAACGATTGGGTGCACGGCATATTGTTGATGCCATCGGGCGATCTTTACTATGTTCACCCTGATTACGGCATGTTTGTTTATAATATTGATAGCCAAAAAGTAACCCGATTAGGCGGTAAATTTGATGAATTTGAGCCGTTTTTAGCCTACGGGTTTTTACCTGCTTTATCTTCAAAGCCTGATGCGCCATTATTTTATAATGCGGGTATTCTTTATCAAGTTGATCCCAAAACTTACGAGCTTTCGACGATTTACAAAGTGCCTGAACAGCATGAAAATGTTGCTGTGAATGTGATGTCTTACATCATAGATAACAACAATGTGTTGTGGTTATCGCTTTCAAACTTTGGCTTAATTGGCTTAGACGCCAGCACCTACGAACATATTTATACCATCGACCTTGAAAAGAATAAGTTAGGTACTTTGTTATACGACATGGTGCTTGATGAAGCAGGCATGATCTGGATGAGTAGCCACAAAGGACTTTGGCGACTGAACCCAGATAATTTACATTTTCAGCAATTTACTGGCTCAGAAGGGTTATTCTCAACCGAGTTTAATAGCGGAGCTTTTACTAAGCTTAAGTCAGGGCAAATTGTCTATGGTACGCTAAAAGGCTTTACCTATTTTTACCCTATGGATAACCACTATCAGCAAGCTTTAATTGATCACGTAAATATTACCAACCTTGATTTGATGTCGCGCGATTTACCCGCTGAGCTAAAGCAGCCAATCGACAGTGTCGTCCTTGAGCATGATGATATAGGCCTTGAAGTTGCCTTTTCGGCGATGGCATTTAACTATCAAGAACGTATCATTTATGAATACCAGCTAGGTGATGGTCAAAAAACTTATACCCGCAATAACAACCGAGTGCTCTTCCCAAAACTTAGTGCAGGAAAATACCACCTTAAGGTATGGGCAAAAGATCCATTAACCGGAGAGTTAACGCCGCCGGCAATTTTAAATATCGAAGTGAAATACCCACCTTGGCGTGCACCTCACTTTATTGTTTTGTATGTAATTTTGGTTGCTCTGTTTGTTGCTGCATGGGTGTTTAGACGTAACCGTATGCAACAAATATTGCTAGCCGCCCATAAAGAAAGTAAAGAGAGTGAAGCACGCTTAAAACTTGCTCTCGAAGGCAGCCATTCTGGAGTGTGGGATTGGTCTTCGCAAAGCCCGATTATTTATCAGCCGCGTCTTAAAAATGAGTTAGGCTATGAAACTGACAGCGTTTATTTAGATGATTATTTAGCAAAGATTCACCCCCATGATAAACAAAATTTCCGGTTAGAGTGGTTAGAGTTTTTATCTACACAAAAAGGCTACTTCAATTGCACCTACAGGCTGCGCCATGCTGATGGCAATTGGCGTTGGTATAAAGACTTTGGCAAAGTGGTTGAGTGGCAAGACAGCGCCCCTGAAAAAGTAGCTGGTACCTACACAAATATGACCCGAGAGCTGGTATTTGAAGAAAATGCCCGTTTGTTTGGTGCGGCATTTGAACAAACTCGCGACTGGGTGTTTATCTTAGATAAAAATCTGCGTATTCGCGCTACCAATAAGTCATTCCAAGATGCCTTTGGTTTTCCTGCAGAGCCTCGCTCTAGCCGTTCGCTCACACTTGGTATGCCTATATCAACTCGTATCCATTACTTACGCATTATGCAAAAGCTTGAATCGGGTGAGCACTTTTCAGCCGAAGATGTTGTTGAAGTTGCTGGCGGTGAAAAGCGCCAAGTATTAATAAAAATAAGTGCGGTTGCAGGCAATAATCGCCAACTTGATAGCTATGTGATTATAGTTACTGATATTAGCGCGCAAAAGCTGGCTGAAAACGAGCTGCATCTACTGGCCAACTACGATGCTTTGACGGGGCTGCCAAATAAAACCTTGTTCAACGACCGAGTCGTTCACGCTATTGAACAAGCTGATTACCATCAAACAAAAGTGGCGTTATTAAACGTTAATATTAAGCGCTTTAAGCACTTTAATGATTCGCTAGGCCGTGAAGAGTCTGATGAATTAATTAAGCGTGTTGCTAAGCGTTTAAAACAGGTGTTGCGTCCACAAGATAGCGTGGCTCGTTTTGATGGTGACGAGTTTGTTATCCTTGCCGAAGATTTTAAACAGCTTGATGAGTTACTGCTGTTATGTGCAAAAGTGATGGATTGTGTCGATACTCATATTGAACTGAGCCAGCAAGCTGTAAAAGTGAATCTGAGTGTTGGGGTTGCTGTTTACCCTGATGATGCAAAGGATACCAAAGCCTTATTAAAAGCCTCTAATGTGGCACTGTACCACGCGAAAAGTCATGTCGAAGGCTGTTATCAGTTCTATAAGCAAGAAATGAACTTACAAGTGCAGCGTACTTTGCATCTTGAATCACAGTTAAGTAAAGCTTACCAAGAACATGAGTTTTGTAATTTTTATCAGCCAATCGTGAGCGCTGAGACTCGCCAAGTGGCGGGGCTTGAAGTGTTGTTACGTTGGCCGAGTAATGATGAATATAAACCAGAAGACTTTGCAAATGCAGCAGAAAGCTCCGGGCTCATTACCAAAATTATGCTGCAGACTCTATCAAGAGCATTGATTGAGCTGCGCCAATGGCGTACCACGCATCCTGATTTATATATTTCTATTAATCTCTCAGCTCTTGATTTTGAAAGCGAAAATCTGGTTGAGAAAATACATCAATCAATAAGCGCAATTAAAGTTCCTGCGAGCGCGTTAGTGTTTGAGATCACCGAATCAGTGATGATGCATGACTCAGATAAAGCGCAGCAAAGTATGGAAAAACTCAAAGCCCTAGGCTGTCGTATTTATATGGATGACTTTGGAACGGGTTATGCGTCACTGACCTATTTGAAATGTTTTCCGGTTGATGTGCTTAAAATAGACAAAAGCTTTGTTAATGACATTGGTATTGATAAAGGTGATGAAGCGATTATCAATTCAACGCTTACTCTGGCAAAAAGTTTGGGTAAAGAGTGTGTAGCAGAAGGAGTTGAAAACCGCACGCAATTGCAGTTCTTACGCTCTTTAGGCTGTGAGTATTTCCAAGGTTACCTGTTTAGCAAACCTGTAGCGGGTGATGAAGTGAAAGCGCTTTTAGATACCCAGTGGGATAATGAATTTTTAGGGTAAAGCCAAAGCTTTACCCTTTTCGTTAATCTTGGCGTTTACCACAGTGGCGGCAATACAGATTGCGATTGCGGTTTCTAAGCTCGTTATGAATCGCTTTATTCGCCTCTTGCTGACTTAAACCCAGTTTATACCGTAAGTTTTCTAAGTGTTCTTCTTCAACAGGCGATAAGTGCCCATCTTCAACGGCTTCGTGGACTGCGTCGGTAAACACTTGTCTGCGTTTACGTAACTGCTCAGAAAAGCTTGAGGCCAACAAACCAGTTGGAATAGCCACCATGCCCATACTCACTAGTGTTATAGCACCACCAAATAAGCGGCCAAGGGGAGTCACAGGTACGACATCGCCATAACCAACGGTTGTTAATGTCACCATTGCCCACCACATTGCAGCAGGGATAGAACCAAATTTATCTGGCTGCACATCATGTTCAATTAAGTAGATACCGCATGAAGCAATGATCAGCACTACGGCCATAATAAAAAATGCCGCAAGTAGTGAGCTGCTTTCTTCTTTGAATGAGTTTAATAGTAGCTGCATCGCCCTTGAATAGCGCGTCAGCTTAAAGATACGCATTAATCTAAGCACTCGTAAGAAGCGTAAATCAACACTCACAAAGACCATCAGAATGGTGGGTAAAATCGCGATGAGATCAATCAGCGCCAACGGCGAAAAGAAATATTTAATGCGAATTTTTGAGTTTGTTAACGGGCTTTCTTTATGCACGCTTTTATCTACACAAGACCAAAGCCTGAGCACATATTCTAAGGTGAAGATACCGACAGAAATCAGCTCAATCATTAAAAATTCGTGATGATATTGCTTTGCTAAAGGGGCAACTGACTCCAACACAATCGCCACCACATTAATCATGATCAACGACATTAAAAACACGTCGAGAGCGCGTCCTATACGTCGATATTTACCGTTACCTTCAAAAACTCGTGCAGTGTAATTTCTTAAACGATGCAAAATAATGATCCAGTTTTAGTTAAGTTTTAGCACCATATTAATGCTGCCTTCTTCAAAGTCGCGGGTGATCTTAAACCCGAGTTTTCGTGCCAGTTCAATCATGCCGGTGTTTTCTGGCAAGGTAATACCAGCAATTTGTTTTACGCCTTGGTTCTTGCAATGCTCAATCGCCGCATTCATTAATATTGTGCCAAGTCCTAAACCTTGGCAATCAGAGCGCACCACAATTGCAAACTCAGCATCGAGTTTGTCTGGATCCATAAGTACACGAGACACCCCTAATGTACAGGCTGAGCCATTTTGCTCTTGGCTAACAATAAACGCCATTTCTCGGTCATAATCAATTTGCGTCATTTTCGCGAGCTGATCATGGTTAAATTGCGGTAATTCACCGAAAAAACGCTTATATCTGTCTTCTTTACTTAATGATTGATCAAACTCTAAGTGAGCTTGCTCATCTTCTGGTTTAATTGGCCTTAGCTGTGCTTGGGTATTGTTTTTAAGTGTTACTTCTTTAACCAATTCAATCGGGTAGGGGCGAATGCACAAGCGTTTACGGTTCGCTTTTGCTTTATAACGGCTAAGGCCGATAGTCGCATCAAGGACCAAAAACTGCCCGTTGCTGGCTAAAATAGGGTTTAACTCAACACTGGTAATGTCAGGTTGGTCGATAACAAGCTGCGAGATACGGGTGAGTAGGGCACATAAACGGTATTTATCGACTTTTTCTGGTAGTACGCGATCTTTAAGTACGCCTTTATCGTGCGCCGCAGCAATCAGGTATTTTGCCAAGTTCATATTCAGTGGTGGTAGTGCCACTGCAGCTTGAGCGAATTCAAGTCCGGTGCCTGCTTCACCAAGTAAGATCACCGGGCCAAAGTTGGGCTCTGTTTTAATAGCTATTCGTAGCTCATTAGCACCTGCTCGCGGCGCCATCTTTTGCAATGAAAAGCCTTCAATATGGGCGTCAGGGTAGGTGTTTTTGATTCGTAGCAGCATGGCAAAGGCTGTTTGCTCAACTTCTTGCGCATCATTTAAATTAAGGACCACACCACCGACTTCTGATTTAGAAGGAATACTTGGGCTAATTAGTTTTAACGCTACCGGAAAGCCCAGCTCAATGGCTTGCTCTTTGGCTTCTGTTGGTGTGTAAGCAACCTCAGTTTGAATACAATCAATACCATAATGAGTGAGTATTTGGCTTGCTTCATGGGTTGATAAATAGCTTTGCTCTTCGGCTAAAAACTCATTTACGACTGTGCGTGCTGCGTCTTTATTTATTTTTGCATCATCGGTGTTTGATTCTGGCGTTTGCGTTAAATGCTTTTGGTTACGGCGATAACTTACCAAGTGCATAAACGCACCAACCGCACCTTCAGGTGTACGGTAGGTCGGAATGGCATTATTAGCGCAGACCTTTCGCGCAGCATACGCGGCATCTTCACCCATAAAGTTTGTCATAACATAAGGGCGAGCCATCTTCGGGATTTTTTCTAAGGTTTCGACAATAATCTCAGCATAGTCTTCACTCGGTGCAAGCGCAGAAGGGGTATGAATGATCAGCAGGTTTTTAACTTCTTTGGCTTGCAGCAAGATTTCTAAGGCTTGTTGATATCGCCTCGGTGCTGAGTCACCAAAAATATCCACCGGATTCGAGGTCATTTCTGATTGTGGGATCACTTTATTCAGCGCTGCTCTGGTCTCGTCGCTAAGCTCTGCCAGTTTCCCTGAGCTTTGCAAAAGCGTATCAACCGCCATGACACCTGGGCCGCCGCCATTGGTTAAAATAGTCAGCTGTTCGACTTTAAGTAGTTTGGGGTGCATTGCCAGTGTTTGTGTCGCAGCAAAAAGCTCTCGTAAGTCATTTACCCTTAGCATACCCGCTCGCTGGAATAGCGCATCATAGACCGCATCAGAGCTTTGTTTGCCACCTGTGTGTATTTCTGCAGCAAGGGCTCCGGCACTGGTTTTACCGGTTTTAATGGCAATGACGGGTTTGCTAAATGCAGCGGCTCGCGCTGCAGAAATAAAGCTGCGAATATCTTCTATATTATCGATATACAACAAAATAGCCTTGGTTTTTGCATCTCGACCTAAAAAGTCGAGTAATTCATCAAAGTCGATATCAAGGCAATCACCCACAGACACAAAATATGAAAAACCAATCTCTTTGTTCTTCGCCCAATCAAGAATGGTTGAGCAAACCGCCGCTGATTGCGATACAAAGGCGAGCTTTCCGGGGCTTGCAACTGTATGCGAAAAACTAGCATTTAAGCCTATGTGAGGAATAAGTAAGCCCAAACAATTAGGCCCAAGTAAAGAGACATTTGCCTCAGCAGCTGCTTCTTTTAATGCGTACTTTTGGTCGGCGTTTAAGCCCGCCGCAATCACCACTGCATGTTTACAGCCAAGCTCCCCAAGCTCGTTAATGATGTTGATTAAGGTGTTTTTATTAGTACAAATAACCGCAAGGTCAGGTACTTTTGGAAGTGCAGCAATGCTCGGATAGGCTAGTACGCCGTGTACAGCGCTGTGATTTAAACTAACAGGCATGATTGGGCCTTTAAAACCCCCTTGTAAAAGGTTGCGCATAACCACAAAGCCCGCTCGGTTAGGGGAATTTGAGGCGCCAATGACCGCGACTGATTTAGGGTTAAAAAATTGGCTAATACGTTTAACGCTCATGCTGTTTCCTTCGCTTGCGCTGTTTGTTAAAACTTCAGGGTCTGTTAAGTTTAATACACCCAAACTAGAACCGACACGCTTCTAAAGTATTAAAAGTTATACTCATAAGATAACCTGTTTATAACTACTTTTCGAGTCAAAAACAGTGACCTACATCAAGGAGAAAAGCATGAATAAAGCGCAACCATTTAATATCGTTATTGCAGCGTGTGCATTGGCGGTTGGTTTGCTCGGATTAGGTTTTATTTTGAAAAGTGCAGCCCTTGATGTGAAAGGCATGGAGCGCACTGTTCACGTTAAAGGGTTAGCTGAAATGGAAGTGCCAGCAGACACTGTTATATGGCCGTTACAGTTTTCTGATGCCGATAACAACCTTGAAAAATTAGTGGGTCGGGTTGAAGAAAAAAGCGATGCAGTCGTCGCCTTTTTAAAGCTGCATGGCTTTAGTGATGAAGAAATCAGCCTTGGTAGTCAGTCAATTATTGATAAACAAGCCCGTGAGTATGGCGGCGAGAATCAGCAGTTTCGTTATATTGCCCGTAATAATGTCATTGTTTATTCAAATGACATCGAAAAAGTGCAACATGCGTTAGGCGCAGTAAGCCAATTAGCCAAGCAAGGCATTGCGATAGTACAAGACAATTACGAAACGCGTATTCAATATTTATTTAATGGCTTAAATGAAATTAAGCCAAATATGATTCAAGAAGCAACCGAAAAAGCCCGTGAAGTGGCAATGAAATTTGCCAAAGATTCACAGTCTAAATTAGGTAAAATTAAAACAGCCCGTCAGGGGCAGTTTTCAATTTCTGATAGAGATTCAAACACACCTCAGCTGAAAAAAGTGCGTGTTGTTACCAGTGTTGAATATTATCTATCTGACTAAACCCAATACCACAGATAAAGGCAGCCGCATGCGTGTACATACAATCACCATGCGGCAAAGCGCACCGAGCATAAAGCCACCACTAAATGCCACAGCCACCCCCAATAAGCCAAACTGATCTTTTAACAGTATTGCCATTAAAACCGTGACACTGGTTGCGCCAAGCAATACGTACAAATTAATAAGCGGGTTTCCTTTTAACTTGATTGAGCGCGTTTAGTAACTGCGCTGTTGGCACTTGCAAATAGGCCGCGCACAGTAGAACTTTACTGTCGCTACTCGTTGGTTGATTGGCACCATAAAATTGCTTAAGGGTATGTATTAAGGCGCTGACTGCGCTAGGGCTATGGCTTTGGTCGACTTCCATCATAGCTAATAACGCAGAGAACTCATGTTTGGCTAGCATTTGGGTCGTACTATTTTGCGCTATAAAGCAACCAATAGGAGTGAGCTGCTGTTTATTTAATGTTTTTAACGCTTTGCCTAAGCTTTCGTTGCTTTCAAATAACATTAACGAACGCAAGTAATTAAAGGGTAGGTTATCAACCTGACATTGCGTAAATAAATGATGTAGTAAGGTATTGCCCTGATTGTCTGTTACACAAAAAGCATTTTGAAACTTAAGACCAGGCGTGAAAAAGCTCAGTTTATCGATATCATCAATTAAGGCTACAGCTTCACTTGGCAGCGGGCATGCTTCGAGTAAATGCGCTGCCACATTTTGTAAAAACAAGTATTTAACTTCACTACTGCACGCTAATTGATAAATGTGCTGTAATTGTGCCGCTTGCAAAACTCCCGATAAACTTTGGTAATCGGCAATGAGTTCTTTTAACTGATGAAGTTGAAGCCGGCTGTTCAATTGCTCAATCGCGCTTTGCATGGAGATACTCGTTTTTTATTATTTATACATTTATAGCTCAACTAGTTGTTTAAATAAATAAAAAAGGCCGCTTAGCGGCCTTTTTCAAGTCTTTATTGATTATGCTGCTTGTTTCTTAGCAACCCATTGGTCAACAAACTTCTCTAGTACATTTAATGGTACTGCACCATTTTTAAGTACTACATCGTGGAATTCACGAATATCGAATTTATCGCCTAGTTTTTCTTTAGCCGCTTCACGAAGCTCTAAAATTTTCAGCATGCCCACTTTGTATGCCGTTGCTTGTGAAGGCATTACAATGTGACGTTCAACCATTTTAACGCCATCAGACGTCGCATTTGGTGTGTTATTTACGTAGTAGTCGATACCTTCTTGACGTGTCCACTTCATAGCGTGGATACCTGTATCTACTACTAGGCGACATGCACGCCATAATTCCATCGCAAGACGACCAAAATCTGAGTAAGGGTCTTCGTATAAGCCCATTTCTTTTGGTACTAGCTCTGAGTATAAACCCCAGCCTTCAACATACGCTGTGTAGCCGCCAAACTTACGGAACTTAGGTACATCTTCAAGCTCTTGCGCGATAGCAATTTGCATGTGGTGACCCGGAATACCTTCGTGGTACGCAAGTGCTTCCATTTGGTATGTTGGCATTGCTTCCATGTCGTAAAGGTTTGCGTAATAAATGCCTGGGCGTGAGCCATCTGGTGCAGGTTGTTGGTAGAACGCTTTACCTGCAGCTTTTTCACGGAATGCTTCAACAGCTTTCACTTTAAGGTCAGCTTTTGGCTTAACAATGAATAGCTCGTCTAGACGAGATTTCATGTTATCGATAAGAGCTGTTGCCTCATCAAGATAACGTTGTTTACCTTCAGCCGTGTTAGGGTAGTAGAACTGCTTATCAGTTTTCATGAATTCCATGAATGCTTTAAGGTCACCTTTAAAGCCTACTTTGTCCTTAATTTCACGCATTTCGTCGTGAATACGCGCGACTTCAGCTAAACCAATTGTGTGGATTTCTTTTGCTGTTAAATCAGTCGTTGTGGTACGTGCTAAAGCATTATTGTAGAACGCTTCACCGTCAGGGAATTTCCAAGCACCATCGCGGTCATCAGCGCGTTTTTCTAACTGAGCTAAGAAGTTAATTAGCTTAGTGTAAGAAGGCTTTACTGCTGCTTTTAGGGCTTTTTCAGCATCGCTGATAAGTGCTGATTTTTCGCTATCGGCAATCTCTAACGCATTAACTTTACGTTTAAAGTCAGCTAGTAACGTTGAGTCTTCACCGTCATGGAATGGGGCGCCGCGTAAGATATTATTGCTTGAATCAATCACGTGTGGAAAAACAAACTTAGGCGCGATAATGCCTTTATCTGCACGTACTTCAAGGTCTGTGATTAGCTGATCAATAACCGTTGTAACACCATTTAAACGTGAGATATACGCTTTAGCATCAGATACATCGGCAATTTGATGTTGATTGATTAAAAACGCAGGGATCATCGAGTGAACACCAAACATTTGGTTCACAGGGTAGTTGTAATGACGCCATTTGAAATCAGCAATTTCGTTTTCTAAATCTTGCTTTTTAAGGTCGTAGCTTACTTTTGTTGCGTCATCTAATAGGTCGCGGTTAATTGCGTTAAGCGCAACTAGGTCAGCTTTAGTTTGTTCAAAGTCTTCTAAAACGCGCTCTTCGCTGCCATCGTCCCATTTGTCGTAATCTTTTTTGATGCCCATGTATGTTTGATAGATAGGGCTTTTCATTACATCACGGTTAAAAGTATCTTCGAAGAAGGCATTAGCTTTATCGATTTCACTTTGTACAGGTTGGCTTTGTACACTAGGTGCAGGCTTCGGTTGCTCTTGCATTTGTTGGCAGCCGCCAAGTAATGCAACACTTACCGCCGCAGCGATGAAGGTCAGTTTACGCATTATCGTTCCTTTGTAGTTGTTAGAAATTTAATTATAATTCTTAAACGAATAATTCTAGCAGGTCATTTAAAAAGCGGTGGCCTTTTTGGCTTACCTGCCAGTTATCTTTATCATCAATTAGTAAGCCTTTTGCAATTGCATCAGTCAAGGCTTGTTCCTGACTTTGCAGTGACAAACTTGTAAGCAAAGGTAAATCAGCTTTGGGGCAGGGTTCGACTAAACGAAAACGATTCATAAAGAATTCAAAAGCTAAGTCGTCTTCTGCTACTTGCCATTGTTCGTATAAATACGGTTTGGCAAGATCCATATAACCTCGAGGGTGTTTTACTTTCACCGTACGGGTGATGACTTTATTTTCATCAGTAATTTTACCATGGGCACCGCAGCCGATACCGAGATAATCGCCAAATCGCCAATAATTCAAGTTATGACGGCATTGGTAACCGGGCTTCGCGTAGCCTGAGATCTCGTATTGCTCATAACCTGCTGCTGCGAGTAACGCTTGACCTTGTTCTTGAATATCCCAAAGGGTGTCGTCATGAGGTAAGGTCGGTGGTTTAGAAGCAAACTGAGTATTCGGCTCAATGGTTAGTTGATACCACGAGATATGAGGTGGATTTAGGGCGATAATTTTTTCAAGGTCACCCAAGGCGTCTGCAACAGATTGCCCTGGTAAGCCATGCATTAAATCAAGGTTAAAGCTGTTTAGCCCCGCTTGATGCGCCTGTTTAGCCGCATAACTTGCTTCATCAGCACCATGAATACGGCCAAGGGCTTTTAGCTTGTCGTTTTGCATGCTTTGCACACCAATCGAAATACGATTGATGCCAGCGGCAACATATTCTTTAAAGCGACCTGTTTCGACAGTACCAGGGTTTGCCTCTAGGGTAATTTCACAGTCATCAGTTAGGCCAATTAATCTGTCGACTTCACCAAGTAGGCGAGTATAAGCGTCACCGGTTAATAAGCTTGGGGTGCCGCCGCCAATAAAGATGCTGTGGATTTTACGCCCTTGCACTAAATGCAAATCAGCCTTGAGATCATCAATAAGATGTTGAACGTATTCTTTTTCGGGGATTGTGCCTTTTTGGCCATGGCTATTAAAGTCACAGTATGGGCACTTTTGCACGCACCAAGGCACGTGCACATATAAACTTAAAGGCGGTAAACTCACAGGCCGCCTTTTTGCTGCAATTGCGCAAGTAATTGTTTTAAAGCTTGGCCGCGATGGCTAAGGGCATTTTTTTGCTCCTTAGTTAACTGGGCGCTCGTGCATTGCTCAGACGGTACGTAAAAAACAGGATCATAACCAAAACCACCCTGACCATCTTGGCTATAGGTGATTTCACCTTCCCAACTGGCACTACAAATAAGTGGTGTAGGGTCGTCGGCGTGGCGCATTAATACTAACACACACCAAAAACGCGCACTGCGAACTGGGTTATCAGCAAGCTCTTTTAGTAGCTTGTCGATATTATCTTGATCGCTGGCACCCGCTCCGGCAAAACGTGCAGAGTACACACCAGGTGCTCCATTTAGGCCGTCTACTTCAAGGCCAGAGTCATCAGCAATCGCAGGCATGCCTGTGATCTTTGCTGCATGGCGCGCTTTAATAATGGCGTTTTCAACAAATGTGGTGCCTGTTTCTGGCACGTCTGGCACTTGAAAATCGCTTTGTGGAACCACGTTAATATTAAGTGGGCTGAGCATACTTGCCAGCTCTTTTACTTTGCCAGGGTTACCCGTGGCTAAAACCAAGGTGTTGTTCATAGGTTAATTAATCTACGTAAAATTTTTGCTGAAACTTCAACGTTTGTACTTTGCCATTTTGATTAATTTCGATATCAAAACGGTAAATTTCTTCGTTGCTGTAATCGATTTGCGCGAGGTAATAAATCGCATCGCCTTCCACAACTTCTTTAAATGTAAGCTGTTTTTTATTACCAAGTAGGTTACGTGCAGTGCCAGTTAAAGTTGCAGTCTGCGCTGTTTTATCGGTGTTTTTTAATACCGAAATATTAATAATCCCTTTGCTAGGGCTACGCTCTAAATCATAGTTTTTAGCAATGTTTGGCTGAATAAAAGTCGATGGAAATGCAATGTAATGAACTTCCCAAGGGCCAAGAACCTTGTACTGGGCGCCTGCTTGTTCATCAGCTTTGGCAAAGGTTGTAAATAAACTCAATACAATCAAAGAAAAATAAATAAATTGCTTCATGGTATATCTCACTTAACAAAAGAGGCCTTTCGGCCCCTTACTGCTTCACGTTAAACGCTTAGCCAATTAAATCCATTACTAAAAACTGTAAAAACTGTAGACCAATAATCAACACTAAGATTGATAGGTCTAGACCACCTAGTGGTGGGATAATCTTACGAATAGGACGTAACATCGGCTCAGTTAGCTGGTGGAATACAGCCTCAATAGGGTTGTACCCTTGGCTTACCCAACTTAGTAAAGCACGAATAATTAATACCCAAAATAGTAAGTTTAAGCCTTCTTTAACTACCGTAATTAACGCTTGAATAAATACCGGACCTGGCGCCCAAGCGTTATAAAACATCAGAAAAATAACACTGAGTTTTGCTACAGCAACTAAATAAGCAAGCACTAACGAGGCAATATCAAAGCCACCCACTCCTGGGATGATTTTACGAAGTGGGTTCACTGCGAACGAAGTGGCTTTTACCACAAACTGGCTCATAGGGTTGTAAAAGTCAGCTTTTGCCGCTTGTAACCAAAAGCGTAAAAGGACCACCATTAAAAAGAGATCAAAAATAATCCCAACTAAAAAGTGCATGGCTTGCATAGTTTTACCTTCAAAAAGTAAGCTTAAAGTTCTTTTTCCATCGCTTCAGCGCGAGCAATACAGGCATCCATTGCATCTGCAACAGTGCCGACTAAACCTTGTGATTTAAGGTGTTCAACAGCTTCATGAGTCGTCCCCCCTTTAGAGGTTACGTTTGCACGTAGCTGAGAAATGCTAATGTCTGGTTGCGACAGTGCCATTTCGGCGGCACCCAGTGCTGTTTGTTGCACTAAACGGCGTGCATCTTCATCGCTAAAACCAAGTGCTTTCGCTTTTTCTTCAATAGCTTCCATAAATAAGAAGAAGTAAGCAGGTGATGAGCCTGTAACAGCGATGATGTCGTTGATTTGTGACTCTTGCTCAACCCAAACAACAATGCCTGTACACTCAAAAACTTGTTGTACAAACTCGTGCTCTTCAGCGGTTTCGCCAGCGCCATAAAGACCTGAAACACCACGGCCTAGTAATGATGGTGTATTTGGCATACAACGTACCATTTTCACATCTTGACCTAGCATTTCACGTAAACGGCTAACGGTAAGGCCTGCTGCTACTGAAATAAATAGCTTGTCGCTAAAATCAACGCCTGAATCTTGGAATGATTGGCAAAGATCGCCCATCATTTGTGGTTTAACAGATAAGACAATCACATCTGCATCGCGAAGTGCCGCGTTGTTATCCGCGGTAGTTTGCACCCCGAAATCAGCAGCAACCTTAGCTAATTTTTCTTGGTTGCGATTGGTTGCAATGATGTTTTTTGCTGCAAAACCGTTCTTTACCATGCCGCCAATGATGGCGTAGCTCATGTTACCCGTGCCTATAAATGCGATTTTTTTGTCTGACATATGTCTGTTATCACCTTTTAATTTCGTTGGCCAAATATATCCGTGCCAATGCGTACCATGGTTGAACCTGCTGCGATCGCCGCTTCAACATCATTACTCATACCCATCGACAAGGTGTCTACTTGGGGATATTGGGCCTTTAGTTTATCAAAGCAAGCGCTTAATTGCTCAAAATATTGTAATTGTAGCTGGACATCATCGGTTTTGGCAGGAATCGTCATCACACCGCGCAGGCACAAATTAGGACATTGATTGACGAATTCGGCCAATGCCATTAGCTCGTCTGGGTGGCAGCCTGACTTAGCCTCTTCTAAACTAATATTAACTTGAATTAATACATTGAGCGGGGCTTTGTCGGCTGGTCGTTGCTCATTAAGACGTTTTGCAATTTTAGTGCGGTCAACACTTTGTACCCAATCAAAATGCGTGGCTACTTGGGCACTTTTATTTGATTGAATAGGACCGATAAAGTGCCAAACAATGTCTTTATAATCTGCCAGTGCTGTAACTTTTGTTACCGCTTCTTGAACGTATGATTCGCCAAACTGGCGTTGACCATGCTCATAGGCAGCAATAATATCGTCGGCAGGTTTTGTTTTTGAAACAGCCAATAGGCTGATTGATTGCTCATCGCGGTGATTATTTTTTGCAGCTTGAGCAATTCTTGCGTAGGCGGATGTAAGTCGTTCTGCTATTGTAACCATATAATTATCAGTTGGTTGTGGAGTCATAATGGATATTACCGAATTATTGGCCTTTAGTGTGCAACACAAAGCCTCGGATTTACACTTGTCATCAGGCGTATCACCTATGATACGTGTTGATGGTGATGTGCGTCGTATTAATATTCCAGCATTAGAACAAAAAGATGTAAATAGTCTGGTATACGATATTATGAACGATAATCAGCGTAAGGACTACGAACAAAATCTCGAAGTGGATTTTTCTTTCGAAGTACCAAACCTTGCGCGTTTTCGTGTTAACGCATTTAACTCAAACCGTGGCCCTGCGGCGGTGTTTCGTACTATCCCAAGTGATGTTTTAACACTGGATGATTTAGGTGCGCCTGATATTTTTAAAACCATTTCCGATAATCCACGTGGTTTGGTGCTAGTCACCGGGCCAACGGGTTCTGGTAAATCAACCACATTAGCGGCAATGGTTGATTATATTAACCAAAATAAGCATCACCATATTTTAACTATCGAAGATCCAATCGAATTCGTACATGAGAATAAGCTGAGCCTTATTAACCAGCGTGAAGTTCACCGTGATACGCATAGCTTCTCTAATGCACTTAGAAGCGCATTACGTGAAGACCCTGACGTTATCTTAGTGGGTGAGCTGCGTGACCTTGAAACGATTCGCTTAGCGATGACCGCAGCAGAAACAGGTCACTTGGTGTTTGGTACCTTGCATACCACATCAGCACCAAAAACCATTGACCGTATCATTGACGTATTCCCAGGT
The DNA here is from genome assembly GCF_040104395.1 of Pseudoalteromonas sp. BZA4. Lineage (NCBI taxonomy): Bacteria > Pseudomonadati > Pseudomonadota > Gammaproteobacteria > Alteromonadales > Pseudoalteromonadaceae > Pseudoalteromonas > Pseudoalteromonas sp. BZA4. The sequence continues at coordinate 35,090 of NZ_JBECOT010000007.1, read as the reverse complement.
GAAGAAAAAGACATGGTACGTTCAATGTTGTCAGAATCATTACGTGCCGTAATCTCGCAAACTTTACTTAAAAAAGTGGGCGGTGGCCGAGTTGCAGCTCACGAGATCATGATAGGTATTCCTGCAATCCGAAATCTGATCCGTGAAGATAAAATTGCACAAATGTATTCATCAATTCAAACCGGTGCATCGCATGGTATGCAGACCATGGATCAATGTTTAGCAAGCTTAGTTAACTACGGTATTATTACAACCAATGATGCGCGTGCTAAAGCGCAAGATAAAACCCAGTTTGGTGGTTAACGGAGCTATTTAAAATGTCTTTACCTTTAAATCATTTTTTACAAGTTATGATAGATAAAAAAGCGTCTGACTTGTTTGTTTCTAGCCAACTGCCGGTCAGTGCAAAAATCAACGGTGAGCTAGTACACCTTACCGACGAAAGGCTTTCGGATGATGCTTCTCTTGCGTTAGTTGAGTCGGCTATGAATGATAAACAACGCAAAGAGTTTCATGACACTAAAGAGTGTAACTTTGCGATTGCAACCGATGAAGGTCGTTTCCGTGTTTCTGCTTTTTGGCAGCGTGATAGAGCAGGTATGGTTATTCGCCGTATCGTGACGCAAATCCCAGATGTGAACGAACTAGGTTTACCATCAACATTAACCGATGTGATCATGGCAAAACGTGGTTTAGTACTGTTTGTGGGTGGTACAGGTACAGGTAAATCAACATCATTAGCAGCGCTTTTAGGTTATCGTAACCGCAATCAACGTGGTCATATTCTTACTATTGAAGACCCTATCGAATTTGTTCACGAACATCGTAAAAGTATCATCACCCAACGTGAAGTTGGTTTAGATACTGAAAGCTTTGAATCGGCGCTAAAAAGCTCGTTACGTCAAGCACCTGATGTGATCTTAATTGGTGAGATCCGTTCACAAGAAACCATGGAATACGCACTCAGCTTCGCTGAAACAGGTCACTTGTGTGTAGCAACACTACATGCGAACAACGCTAACCAAGCTATTGACCGTATCATGCACTTAGTACCAAAAGAAAAGCACGATAAGTTAAAGTACGACTTAGCACTTAACCTTCGTGCCATTGTTGCGCAGCAGTTGGTGCCAACTGCCGATGGGGAAGGGCGTGTTGCTGCTATCGAAATTTTGCTTAATTCACCGATGGTGGCAGAGCTTATTAAAAAAGGCGATATTGGCTCTATCAAAGAAACCATGGCTAAATCGAAAGAAATGGGCATGCAGACCTTTGACCAAGCGTTATTTGAGCTTTATAAACAGCGCCGTATTAACTACGCTGATGCGCTGCACCATGCTGACTCGCCAAATGACTTGCGCTTAATGATTAAGCTGCAAAACAATGAGCAAAGTGGTGCGGGCTTCTTACAAGGCGTGACTATTGATGGCCTTGATGGCAAGAGTGACGCGTAAATGAAATTGCGAGTAAATTTAATCGGCTGGCTATTTTTATTATTGAGTACCTTTCAGGTGTATGGCAATGATAGTAAAAGCGTGGTTATTTTTATTCGCGATGATGTGTATGACGATTACAGTCGCTTTTTGAATGGTCGCAAACCTCTTGAAGTTAAAGACTTCAGCGGTGCCTACATACGCCGTGATGTGGTCGATATGATCATAGCTCAACAAGCATTGAGTTTAGGCGGTTTTACCAAGCCATTTCGTTATCACAAAGGCAATGTTAATTATCGCAATACCAAGCTGTTAGAAGATGGCCAGCTACTATTAAGCTTCGATAGTGTGTGGTCTGTTGATGCAAAGCAGCTAGTTGAGTCGGTATATATCTCTGATCCTGTGATTAGAGATGGTGAGTATTTTGCAGGTATATTCACTTCACCGAACAATAAGAAAGTGCAGCAAGTAAAACAGCTTGCTGACTTTAAACAATTAACAGCAGTGTCAACGCCACGCTGGCAAACCGATTGGCAAACGTTATCTGCTCTGCCCTTAAAAGAGTTGCTCAGAGAAGATGAGTGGCTTGGGCAAGTCCGCACTGTATCGATGCAGTGGGTTGATTTTATGATGATGCCCTTAATGCCTAGCCTCAATAATCGCTACACATTAGAAAACATTGAACTGGTAGCTGTGCCAAACCTAGTGCTCCAGCTTAATGATAGCCGTCATTTTATTATTTCGAAGAGTCACCCCGATGGAAAAGCGGCCTTTGTTGCAATTCAAAAAGGGCTTGCGCAGCTTCGTAAAACAGGCGCAATTGAAAAAGCCTACCGAGAGGCAGGCTTTATTCCTGATTTAAACGATTATACAGTGATTAACAAGGCGCTTTAGTCGCCATAAAACTGCTCAAAAAAGCTTTCTAAGATGATCACCGCAGACATATTATCAACATTACCTTTACCAAGGTTTCGGTAGCCACCTTGTTCGAACAAACGCGCTTTGGCATCTGCCGTTGTTAGTCGTTCGTCCTGCGTTTCAACCGGTATAGCAAAGTGGTTGTGTAAGCGATTTGCGAACTTCTTAGCTTTAAAGGTAACTTCTTGATTGGTGCCGTCCATATTAAGCGGTAAACCAACCACCATTAAATCTGGTTGCCACTCATCCACCTGTTTTTTAATAAGTTGCCAATCAGGGATCCCATCTCTCGCTTTTACAGCTTGTAAGCTTGATGCTGTTCCTGTGAGCTCTTGACCAATGGCAATACCAATACTTTTGGTGCCAAAGTCAAAACCCATTACGGTGCGTTCACCGAGTGGCTTAAACGTTCGTTTTGTCATAGTTTTAAAGTTTATAAATGTTAAGCGTGGCCAGCTTCAGAGCTTAATTGCCCGATATCAAAACCCAGCATAGAAACGGCTTTTTCCCAGCGTTTTTCAACTGGGGTGTTAAAGATGATCTCAGGATCTGCTTTGATAATTAACCATGAATTCTCTAGCAGTTCCTGCTCTAACTGTCCTTGATCCCAACCAGCATAACCGAGTGTGATAATAAATTGTTCAGGAGCTTCACTCGTTGTTAGGCTTGCTAACACATCTTTTGAAGTAGTGATCATAATATCACTACTAAGTTTTTGACTCGCTGCATAACCAGGTTTTGGTGAATGCAAAACAAAACCGCGATCGGTTTTTACAGGCCCGCCTGCGTACACAGCTAAACCTGCAGCTTGCTTGCTTTTGTCGTTATCAATTTCGATTTTATCGAGTAGCTCGCCCACGGTGATATTGATAGGCTGGTTAATTACCAAGCCCATCGCACCATCTTGATTGTGCTCACAAATGTAAGTGACTGCACGCTTAAAAAAAGGGTCTTGCATGCTCGGCATCGCGATTAAGAAATGATTCTCTAATGACTGCATAGGTCGCCCCTTTTGTTGTTTAAATTAAGTATGGCTCAGTTTTCTTTCAATGGCATCAAATAAGTGACCAGTGATTGAAATGTCACAAGCGGCTTCAATCTCTTTTACACACGTTGGCGCAGTGACATTGATTTCAGTTAAACGGTCGCCAATGATATCTAGACCAACAAAAATAAGGCCTTTTTCTTTCAGCGTAGGTGCTACAGCCTCTGCAATTTTACGGTCTGAATCGCTAATCGGGCGTGCTTCACCTCTACCACCTGCTGCCAAGTTACCGCGCGTTTCGCCATTTTGTGGGATACGCGCTAGGCAATACGGCATTACTTCACCATCAACCACAAGTACGCGTTTATCGCCTTGCTTGATTTCAGGGATATAGTTTTGTGCCATTGCAAAACGACTACCATGTTCGGTTAGCGTTTCGCAGATCACACCAATATTGGCATCATCTTCTTTAACTCTAAAGATAGATGCACCACCCATACCATCTAGCGGTTTTAAAATAATATCTTTATGCTCAGCTAAAAATGCACGAATGTCTGCTTGGCTACGTGTTACTAAAGTATCTGGTGTATGTTCGCTAAACCAAGCTGTGAATAGCTTTTCGTTAGCATCGCGTAAGCTTTGCGGCTTATTGATTATAAGCGTGCCAGCTTGCTCAGCACGCTCTAAAATATAGGTAGCGTAGATGTACTCAGTATCAAAAGGCGGATCTTTACGCATTAAAATAACGTCTAAATCTGCTAAAGCAATGGTGGCTTTTTCTTCTAATTCATACCAGTGATTTACATCATCAAACACACGGGCTTTGGCGGCTGTTGCAAAGCCTTGACCTTGACGTAGAGAAAGGTCATCCATTTCAATGTAGTAAATTTCGTAACCGCGCTGTTGCGCTTCCATCATCATTGCAAAGCCAGTGTCTTTTTTAATATTAAAGCCACTAATTGGATCAGAGATTATGCCTAGCTTAATTGCCATATTTTTGCCTTAGAATCGTATGCCATACTGTGTTTTGTTACTTTGATATATGGGTGTTTTTACGGTTTTCAATTCGCTAAATCGCCAAACTGTAATTGTAATGCGCTCAATACCGTCAGAGCGGCTGTTTCTGTTCTTAGAACACGTGGGCCTAAACGAATATCAACAAAGTTTTGCTGTTTAGCAATGTCAATTTCTGCATCGGTAAAGCCACCTTCAGGGCCGACTAAAAAGCGCACCCCTTCGTTTGGTACTTGAATAGTTTTGATGCTGTGTTCAGCACGCGGGTGCAAAGTAAGTTTAATCGCATCACTTGCTTGTTCTAGCCACTCTTTTATATCGATAGGAGGGTGTACAACAGGCACTAAGTTACGGCCAGATTGTTCTGCGGCGGCAATTGCAATTTTTTGCCATTGTTGATGTTTTTTAGCAAGGCGATCACCACTTAGTTTTACGCCACAACGTTGGCTAAAAATTGGGGTGATTTCTGTGATACCAAGCTCGACTGACTTTTGAATAGTAAAATCCATTTTATCGCCACGAGAAATGCCTTGGCCCAAGTGAATCTTTAGAGGCGATTCAACATCATGATCAACAAATTCCTGTGGCTCAACGACCACATTTTTTTTGCTGACTTCAATAATTTCACTGAGGTATTCACCTCCTTTACCATTAAAAATCGAAACCTTGTCACCGACTTGCATACGCAATACTCGGCCAACATGACCTGCGGCATCATCATCAAGTGCTACTGGGGTGTTTAAAAAAATTGCTGAAGGTTGGTAAATATGTGGAACTCGCATGGTTGTCACTTATCAATAAATTTAGCAATATGGTAAGTATACAGCGGCTTAGGTGCAATTATTTATTTGTTATTTAAATTCGTCTTTGGCACTTAAAACATCTGCAGTGGTTTCTGCAATCTCAGATTGGCAAGAAAGGTGGTTAATGTGAGCAGCATCTGGGCAAGGAGTAAAGCTAAAACTATGCCCATCTTGTTGCACTAAGTAACGTATTTTGTGCAGTGAGTTATAAATAAACTTTTGGGCATCATTTGCCAATTGGTAGTCGGTCTGATTGATTAGTACACCTTGAATATCGTGGTGCTCATGTAAATAGCTGGCGAGTTCTGAGACACTAATTTCATTACTAAAATCGCAGTAGCAATAATCTTTAACGAGTTGATCAAACATGAGTTTAACCATATGGCGGCTGTTTGCGCCAGCCACCACTAAGGTTGAATTTTCAGCGTTCGCAAAATAGTGCTGAGCAAACGCGCGACTAAACTCATTGTCTATATCAACTAATAAATAATTATTAACTTTAAATGGCATAACGCCCCACGATTCAAGAACTTCCGTATCAAATTGAAAACATACTTATTAGTAAATAGCCTATTGCACCGAAAACGGCAAACTCAATACAGGCAATGCCAATGTTATCTTGGTGATCTACTTCTAACGATGTGTCGATATTAGGTAGAGAAATATATCTTATAATGTAGCTCAAAATATAAAGCAATACCCACATTGCACCGCAATGAGATACTAGAGTGAATAAATTTTCTACCATCTTACCACTAATAAATGATGCACTGGCAAGACCAGCATAACCCGCAAGTGCTAGGCCAATAGACTTACCCGCATAGCGAATGCCAATAGAGGTATTTTCAAGGTTAAAATTACTTTGTAGCGATGCGCCTTGGTTGGCTTTAGCAAATCGATACTCACGGATTTTACTATCAAGGGCAAACATACCTTGCAGTACAAAGAAGCTTACAGTGGCGATTAGCAAGCTGCTGTAGCCTTGAGTATGGCACCAGTTATATAGCCCAAGAGCAATAATACAGTTTGCGATTAGCATGCCTGAATCGACTAAGGCGGCGCAAACATTTTGCTTTAGAATGGCTGCTTCTTCATTAAAGCGATGCAAAATCCATTTACGATGAATTAAATGACCTATTTTTATAAAGGCAAACAACAACACAATGAGCAAAAGTACTTTTAGCGGGTTAGATTGGGCTGCACTTAAGCTAATTTCATCAAATATATAAGCGATAGTGGCTATAACGACCATAATTTCGCTGGCAAAGCTGATCCCCATGGCAAAGTTATCATGTTGCGCAAGCTCTTCTTTAAGCGCTTGTTTTGCTTTGATTTGCGTTAGAACACGTAGCAGTACTATAGTGACGCAAATTACAGCGAAACTAATAGCAATCGCGACTAAACTAGTGTTAGATAGTGATAAATATGACATGCAGGTCCCTGCTAAATAATTCTTTGATAATCATTCTAGTACGGTTATTGGCAAGTTAAAAGAGAGTATTTAATGAGTAATTTACACGCGCTTCCCGAGTCACTTCATCAGTTAGGCCAAACCCGCTTCGCGAGCTTGTATGAGGGGCAAACTGAGCAACAAAACATTATTAACTTGCTGTCTTTAAGTGACTTCGCGTGGAACTGCTTACAATCTCAGCCTGATTTAAAAGACTGGTTACTTGATGACAAAGAGCTTGCTAATCGTGCAGTTGAAGCTCCGTTAAGTAGTACTGAAATCAATGAGCTTGACGACAATGCTGCGATGGCAAAGCTACGTTTGTATCGAGAAAAGTACTGGTTGAAAGTGGCTTTTCTTGATTTGTGCTGTGCAAACCCAATTGCCGATAGCATCGCTTATATTTCTGCGCTTGCAAACCAGCTTATCGATAGCGCCAATCAGTGGGCGTTTGCGCAGGTAGCTAAAGTCAGTGGCATGCCGCTTGATGATGGCGGTAATGCAATGCCCATGTTAGTTTTAGGTATGGGAAAACTTGGTGGGGGAGAGCTTAACTACTCATCTGACATAGATTTAATTTTTTCTTATCCTCGCGATGTTGCAACGCAAGGGGGGCGCCGCTCCATTGAAGCGCAAGTGTTTTATACCAAAGTGGCGCAAAAGCTAATCATGGCGCTTAACCAAACCACGGTAAATGGCCAAGTATTTAGGGTTGATATGCGCCTGCGTCCATTTGGTGAAAGTGGGCCTTTGGTAATGAGTTTTCATGCAATGGAAGATTATTACCAAGAGCAAGGACGTGAGTGGGAACGCTACGCCATGCTAAAAGGGCGACTAATTGGCACTGAAAATCGGTATTGGGATGAGTTTTATGAATTGCTACGCCCATTTGTATACCGCCGCTATATAGATTTTTCGGTGATTGAATCGCTGCGCAAGATGAAGCAAATGATTGCCCAAGAGGTACGTCGAAAGCGCCTTATAAACAATATTAAATTAGGTGCAGGCGGCATTCGAGAAGTAGAGTTTGTAGTGCAAGCACTGCAAATGGTTCGAGGTGGCCGTGAAGCTAACCTACAAACTCAGTCATTGCTGGTTGCTTTAAAAGAGCTGGTTAACAACCAAGTGATGTCGAATAAAGAAGCTGAGTTATTAACACAAAACTATTTAGACTTACGTCAAATTGAGCAGTACTTACAGATTTTCGATGATAAGCAAACGCAAACCCTACCTGATGACGAGTTAAACCAGCAACGTTTATGCTATTTGCTCAACAAAGATGACTTTAATCAGTGTTTAACGAGTATTGAGCTGACCATGTCTCAAGTCCATGGTGAATTCGAACAAGTGATTGGCTTTGAAAGCGAAACAGCGGATCCGTGTGAAAGTGAGTACATTAGCGCTTGGGAAATGACCGATGTAAGCCTGATGTGTGAACCGAACCTTGACTGGCAAGTGGCGCTTGAAGATTTTAAAGCGCGTTTAACTAAGGCGAAAATTGGCAGTCGAGGCCGTGATATTCTCGATAAATTAATGCCACTTTTACTTAAGCAGTTAACAGTTACAAAAGCCAGTAGCGATGCTTTTACCATGATCTGCCAAGTGCTGAACAAGATCATCTCACGAACTGCCTACCTAGAGCTGTTATACGAAAACCCAGGTGCCTTAAATCAACTGGTTGCACTTTGTTGTCATAGTAAATGGATTGGCGAACATATCTCTCGTTACCCAATTTTACTTGATGAGCTGATCGATCCTCAGGTGCTTTATAAACCAACGCCTTTATCTGCTTACAAAGATGAAATTAGACAGTACTTCTTACGTATAGAGCATGGTGATTTAGAGCTGCAAATGGAAGCACTTCGTCAGTTTAAACAAACGCATCAGTTACGCATCGCTGCAGCCGACGCAACCGGTGTACTGAGTGTGATGAAGGTAAGCGATCACCTCACTGCGCTTGCTGAGGCAATTGTAGAGCAAGCGGTTAATATTGCATGGCATGCATGTGTTGAGCGCTTTGGTCGGCCAGCGAATACCTCAGATCAAGAAAAGGGCTTTGCGGTTATTGCATATGGCAAAACGGGCGGCTTTGAAGTTGGCTACGATTCAGACTTAGATCTGGTATTTGTGCATAACCACGATGGCAGCAGTTATACCGATGGTGATAAGTCGATTGATTCGCGTCAGTTTTACTTAAAGCTTGCACAGCGTTTAATGCATCTATTCAACACCCGCACGGCTTCGGGGATTTTGTATGAGCTTGATACTCGTTTACGTCCCGAAGGGGCATCGGGCTTACTGGCTATTAATTTAGAAAGTTACTACCACTATCAGCAAACTCAAGCATGGACCTGGGAGCATCAAGCCTTGGTTCGTTCACGCATGATTTATGGGCAAGATTCGTTGAAAGAGCGCTTTACACAAATCCGCAAAGACGTTTTGTGCCAAGCCCGCGATAATGAGAAGCTAAAGACCGATGTCGTTGAGATGCGTGAAAAAATGCGCGCTCACCTTGCTAAAGGTAATGATGATCTGTTTGATTTAAAGCAAGATAGGGGCGGTATTACAGATATCGAGTTTATCACTCAGTATCTGGTGCTAAATAATGCTATGCAACACTCTGAGCTAACAACATGGTCTGATAATGTGCGCATTTTAGCTGATGCTGCACGTTTAGGCTGTATTACTGAGCAAATGCAGCAAGAATTAGTGGCTGCATATATTGCTTATCGCTCACGTTATCATGTGATGAGTTTGAATCAGCAGGGGCGGTGTGCGCCACGTGCTGAGTTAACTCAGCACATTGACATAGTAAGTCAGGCGTGGCAACAGGTGTTTTAGCTTTTTAAGCGACGACAGTTTTCGCGCACATAAGCAGAGGGCAGCTCAGTGATAACCGCGGCTCTTTGCTTAAAGCAAAAATAAGTGTAAACCTCATTTTCGAAATCATCGTTGATGGCGCGCCCAACTTGGTAAAGTGCAGACACAAAGTTACTATCAACGCGAAAGTGGTCTTTTACTACATAATCCTTACTTAAATACCAATATAATACGATGTCTTCATTGCGAGCATAATCAGATAAGACATCTTTTAATGTTGTACCGTTTTCAAATCGTCGTGGCACAATATCACCAGTCCAGTTAGGTGATGAAGGCTCTACGACTTTTTCACGTTCAAAAAGTGCGACATCTAAGCTGGTTTCTGGCGTAGGCAATTTAAGAACGTATTTATCGCGCTCATTATTTTTGTCATTCACTTGGTTACGTAGCGCTGCATAAAAGCGCGATAAACCTTGTGCTGCAGCATTTTTGGTATCTTTCATGTCCAATACAGGACCACTACCAAATAAAAAGTAAATAGCAGCAGCAATTAAAATAAAAGCTAATGATAAATGCTTAACCCAAAACCACATTTCTAATACTCTTGTTGTTAATTAGCTTAATAAAACCATATAAACAGCAAAATGTCACTCTACTTGTAGTAAGAAGGTGCGTTCTTATCTGGGCGAGTTTTAAAACGTCGATGTAACCACATGTATTGCTCTGGGGCATTATCTATGGCTTGTTCCATTCGTTGATTGACACGTGTTACATCTTTTAGATCATCGCCACTTGGGAAATCGTGCAAAATAGGCAGTACTTCTAAATGGTATCGACCTTGTTCATCACGTCGGCTGGTTAGGCTGACAGTTTCGCAGTTTTTGCTATCAGCGAAAAGCAAAGTCCCAGTTGTTGTTGCTGTCTCTTTTACTGCATAAAAAGGCGCAAACTCACAGCGATTACGGCCATAATCTTGATCAGGAAGGTAATAGCACACTTTTTTATTTTTAAGTGCTTTTAGTAAACCCTTTACATCTCGCTTGCCAATTAAGTATTCGTTTGAGCGTAAGCGGCCATTAGTCGTAAAGTATTCCATCAAAGGATTATTATGAGGGCGATAGAAACCAATGCCTTGGTGTTTTAAACCCATGACACGGCTTGCCATTTCTAAATGAAGAATATGCGGTACAAGTAACAATACCCCTTTTCCTGATTGCTGGATTTGCTCAAAGTATTCTAGGCCCTTAATGGAGCCATATACTTTTTTTACACGCCACTCGGGCCACCACCAAGCCATGCCAGTTTCCATCATGGCAATACCGGTGTTTTCCATATTTTTACGAACTAATTCGCGCTGTTCATGTTCTGGCATATCAGGAAAGCACAAACGAATGTTGACCTCAGCGATATGGCGACGGCGTTTCATAAAGCGATGCACTAAACGGCCCAGTAGTTTACCTAGTGCAAGTTGTAATTTGTGTGGTAACCAAGAGATAAGATATAAAAAGAACACGCCAATCCAAGTTAACCAGTAACGAGGGCCTAAAAAAGACGCTTTAAAAGGAGAAGAACTAACCACAAAAAAATCTCTAAAAATAAAAAAGCTAGTTTAACTGTATGTCCTTAAAAATACAAAAAAGCCAGCACTAGGCTGGCTTTACGGTAAGGACTTTATAGAAGAAATGCTTAGATTTCTTTTAAACCTTGGTTAATTGCAACAAGGTCTTCGCTAGTTAGTGTACCAGCAGCTTGTTTCAAGCGAAGTGTTGAAACAACATAGCGGTAACGAACGTTTGCTAAATTACTTTTTGCATTATAAAGATTTTGTGTGCTGATCAGTACGTCTACGATTGTACGTGTACCCACTTCAAAGCCTGCTTCAGTTGCTTTAAGTGCACTTTCAGCAGAAACAACAGCTTGTTGTAGCGCTTTATAAGTAGCAATGTCAGACACTACTTGGTTGTACGATGTGATAACCGAGCGAGTTACTGCACGTAAGCTTGCTTCTAAATCTTCACTTGCCGCAACATAGAAAGCGCGTGCTTGATCTGTCGCTGCTGTTGTTTCACCACCTGAGTAAATAGGTAGGCTGAAGTTAACACCAATACTTGTACTATCTTCACGTGGCTGGTGTGAGTTGCTGTTTAGATCAGTTAGGCTGTCACCGTATGAAGCGCTTAATGTTAGCTTCGGATAGTGACCAGCTTTTGCTAAATCGATTTGATCTTTAGCAATATCAACCGTTACTTTTGAAACTTGCAGATTTAAGTTTTGGTCTTTTGCAATTTCAATGTAGTCAGTTGACTGCTTTTTAGGTGCAACTGTTGAAAACGTTTCAGTATTCAACATGTCTAATTTCGCGTGGTATTTACCAGTGATTTCGCGAAGTTGCTCACGCGCTGTTTCAACACTGTTCTTAGCAACGATTTCTTGTGCAACAGAGTTATCGTACTGAGCTTGCGCTTCGTGTACGTCAGTGATTGCAGTTAAACCTACCGCATAACGCTCTTTAGTTTGTTGTAATTGGCGCTCGATGGCACGTTTTTCTGCTTGAACAAACTCAAGGTTATCGATTGCACTTAGTACATTGAAGTAACCCTCAGCTACACGAACGATTAAGTCTTGGCGAGCAAAATCATACTGAGCGTTTGCTTGTAATGCTTGTTTATCTGCAATACCCAGTGAATTCCATGCACCTAAATCAAACAGTGTTTGGCTTAAGCTAATACCACGGCTAAATTCATCAGGCTCGTAGTCATATCCTGTATAACCCGTAGCATCATTACCCTCGTAAAGATCTGATTTGGTTGATTGGTAACCAAGACTTAGACCAATTTGCGGTAATAGTGCACTTAACGCGCGATCGCTCTCATAGGCTTGTGCATCTGCTTGGGCTTTTGCTTTAAGTACGGTAGGATCGTTTGCTGTCGCAATTTCGTAAACTTGTAGTAAGTCTTCAGCATAACTAGCTGTTGCAGTCAGTGCGCTTGAAAAACCGATCAGCGCAGCGAGTAGTGTTTTTTTCATTGTTCGTTCAGTCCTTAGACAATTTTGTACTATCACCATGGTACTCTTTTTTAATGAATAACCAAAAAAAAATTACGTAAATCTGCATGTCCAAGTGTAACAGAATATAATTGGCCGTAACATTTACTTAAAACGCAAAGGAAATAGTGAATGAAAATATCAGCAATCTCACAATTTAATCATGATGACATAGAGTTAAAGCCGATTGAGCGTGTTTATGATGGTTTCTTTAAAATTAATACTTACCGCTTTCATCATGCATTGTTTTCAGGTGGTAAATCAGTAGAAGTTAAACGCGAAATTTTAGAGCGCGGCCATGCTGTAGCTGTACTTCCTTATGACTCGGCGACTGACCAAGTTTTGTTAATCGAACAAGTCAGAATTGGTGCGCTCGCATCAAAGCAGTCACCTTGGTTACTTGAATGTATTGCAGGCATGGCAGATGGCAGTACTGATTATGAAGAGGTTGCTAAGCGCGAAGCGTTCGAAGAAGCGGGAATTGAGCTTAACGAGCTAGAATTTATGATGTCGTATCTTTCAAGCCCCGGCGGCACCACTGAGCGTTTGTATTTATATTTAGCGCGCACTGACTTAGCAGGGTATCAAGGTGGTATTTTTGGCCTTGATAATGAAGATGAAGATATCAAAACCCATGTAATGTCATACGATGAAGCTATGCTGCGGCTAGAACAGGGTGAAATTGATAATGCAGCGACAGTTATCTCATTACAGTGGTTAGCACTGAATAAGCAACGTATACTGTCTGATTGGAAAAACTCATAGGGGATTATTTTGTCGTACGTCACTGCCCAGCAGCGTTATATTCAAAGCCTACCTAAGTACTTAACTTTGTGTGAGCATAATTACGTGCGTGCGCTAAAGCTATTACCCAATGAGCGCCGTATAGGTCAGGAGCGAAAGGTACAATTAGGGCACAGCACTTTTGCGGTTAAAGTTGACGATACAGCAAAATACACCACAGATATTTCTATCAAACAAGAAGCCGGTAATTTGCCTTCGGTTAAGCCTTTGTATTTAACGGTACGTATGTATCATGATGCGAAAGTCGCTGAAATTGTGCATCATGATTTTCATCAGCGCATCAAGCCTTCCTATGCTTACCCGAATCCGAATATGCATCAAAAAGATGAAAAATATCAGCTTAACGCCTTTTTGTATGACTGGCTGGTGGCTTGTGTTGAAAACGGCCGAGCAGTCTTAAATTGGGATGTAAATAATGGCTTGGTTTAGTAACGCCTACCATTTTGATAAAACAGCATTGAAAGTTGCCCATATCACTGATTGCCACTTATCAAAAGACACAACGGGTGAATACTTTAACGTAAATACGGCAGCGTATTTTGGGCGCTGTTTACAGGCTATTGCTGAGCTCGATGTGGATTGTGTGGTATTTGGTGGTGATTTAACACAAGATCACAGCACGGAGTCTTACCAGCTTTTTGCTAAATTAATAGCAGACTCAGCGCTGAGTTGTCCGGTGTTTTGGTTGCCGGGTAATCATGATGAACTTGGTGAATATGAAAAGCTTTCAAGCCCGCAAATTTTAAACAATAAGCGCATTACCTTTTTAGGTGGGCAGCTGCTGTTGGCAAACTCAAAAGGCCCGACGCCAGCAGGTTGGGTAACACAAGCGCATTTAGATGAATTAAGCCAAGCAATAGGGCAGGTACCTAGCGTGGTGTTTTGTCATCATAACCCGCTGCCTATTCAAGCCTATCTAGATAAACATATGCTAGAAAATGGCCCGCAGTTTTTAAATACCTGCGTTAATACTGAGCAGTGTGTGGGTGTGTTCCATGGTCATGTGCATCATGAGTACAGGCAAACCTACCGTGACCTTAGTGTGTATGCGACTCCAGCCAGCTCAATCCAATTTACCAAACACACTATGGCGTGGCAGCAAGAGGATTTAGGCCCCGCATTTCGAATCATCGACTTAATAATTGATGAGCAACAATACTTACTGTTAAGCACGGATGTAGTATGGCTAAACGAGTAATTTATATTCATGGCTTTAATAGCTCTGAGCAATCTTACAAAGCCGTTCGTTTTGGTGAGCACATGGCGCAATTTGATGTCGATTATCAGGTGCCGCGATTAACTCATGAGCCATTACATGCAATTTTACAATTAGAACAACTGCTAAATGATGATACTGTATTACTAGGTAGTTCATTAGGCGGTTTTTATGCGACCTATTTGTCGCAACGTTATTCGATACCAGCGGTGGTCATTAACCCTGCGGTTCGCCCATTTGAGTTACTCGATAACTATTTAGGGGAAAACTATAACCCGTATCAAGATAGTCATTATGAACTTGATACTCGTCACATGGATGCATTGCGCAGCTTATATTTGCCGCAATTAGACACCCCTTCATTGATTTATTTGCTACAGCAAACGGGCGATGAAGTACTGCCGTTTCAGCAGGCGGTTAAATATTATTCTCAGTGTAAGCAACACGTTGAATTTGGAGGCGATCATAGTTTTATCGGCTTCGAACAAACCTTTGCAAGTATTGTAGATTTTCTTAAAATCACGTAAAACATAGCTAAGCGCATAAAAGATATAAAAACTATGAGTCAGCAAAATTATAACGCCGAAGCAATTGAAGTCTTAAACGGATTAGAGCCCGTAAAACGCCGCCCAGGTATGTATACCGACACGGTTCGACCTAATCATTTAGGTCAAGAAGTTATCGATAACAGTGTCGATGAAGCAATGGCAGGTCATGCCACTAAAATAGATGTCATCCTTCATGAAGATAACTCCCTTGAGGTTATCGATGATGGCCGTGGTATGCCAATTGATATTCACCCTGAGGAAGGTATTCCGGGTGTGGAACTTATTTTTACCAAGCTGCACGCCGGTGGTAAGTTCTCTAATAAAAACTATCAGTTTTCGGGTGGTTTACACGGTGTAGGTATTTCGGTTGTAAATGCGCTATCGACTCGTGTTGAAGTCACTGTGCGCCGTGATGCGCAGCAATTTCGTATGGCCTTTGAAAACGGTGACAAGGTTGAAGACTTAAACGTCATTGGCACTGTAGGTAAACGTAACACAGGTACAACCGTGCGTTTTTGGCCTGATGCTAGCTATTTTGACTCAGCTAACTTTTCTATCACTAAGCTTAATCACTTATTAAAAGCCAAAGCGGTATTATGCCCAGGCCTGCGCATTAAGTTTACCAACAAGCAAACCAAAGAAAGCCAAGAATGGTATTACGAAACTGGCTTAAAAGATTATCTAGTTGAAGCTGTTAAAGGTTTTGAAGTATTACCAAAAGAGCCGTTTATTGGTGACTTTTCAAGTTCAACAGAAGGCGCTGACTGGGCTGTTGTTTGGCTACCTGAAGGCGGTGAATCAATCGCTGAAAGTTATGTAAACTTAATTCCTACCGCGCAAGGCGGTACGCATGTTAATGGTTTACGACAAGGCTTGCTTGAAGCAATGCGTGAATTCTGCGAATTCAGAAACTTATTACCACGTGGTGTAAAGCTAACACCAGATGATATTTGGGAGCGCTGTAGCTACGTATTATCGGTTAAAATGCAAGACCCACAATTTGCTGGCCAAACAAAAGAGAAGCTTTCATCTCGCTCATGTGCTGCATTTGTATCTGGTGTAGTGAAAGACTCATTTAGTTTATGGTTAAACGAGCATACAGAAACGGCAGAATTATTAGCTGAGTTATGTATCTCAAATGCGCAGCGCCGTTTACGTGCTGCTAAAAAAGTTGTGCGTAAGCGTGTTACCTCAGGCCCTGCATTACCGGGTAAATTAACTGACTGTAGCGCCCAAGATAATGACCGTACTGAACTGTTTTTAGTAGAGGGTGACTCAGCGGGTGGCTCAGCAAAACAAGCGCGCGACCGTGAGTTCCAAGCAATTATGCCGCTGCGCGGTAAAATCTTAAATACCTGGGAAGTTGAGTCTGGGCAGATTTTAGCATCGCAAGAGGTGCATGATATTTCTGTCGCTTTGGGGATTGACCCTGATTCAAGTGATTTATCTGGTCTGCGTTATAACAAAATTTGTATTTTGGCCGATGCTGACTCGGATGGATTGCACATTGCTACCTTGCTTTGTGCGCTGTTTGTTCGCCACTTTCCATCGCTTATCAAACAAGGCCATGTGTATGTAGCGATGCCACCGCTATTTCGTATCGACATCGGTAAAGAGGTGTATTACGCCCTTGATGAAGACGAAAAGAACGGTATTTTAGCGCGCATTGAAGCTGAGAAAAAACGCGGCAAAGTGAACGTGCAACGCTTCAAAGGGTTAGGTGAAATGAACCCATTACAACTGCGCGAAACCACCATGGATCCTAATACGCGTCGTTTAGTACAGCTTACTTTGGATGAAGAAGAGCAAACCATGGAGATGATGGACATGCTACTTGCGAAAAAGCGTTCGTCAGACCGTCGTCAGTGGTTAGAAGATCACGGTAACCGCGCAGAAGTTTAATAAAGGGTGTAGCAACCTAGTTGCTAGCAAAGAATTAAAGGGCAAGACAAAAATGAAAAAACTACTGACCTCATTATTATCGCTGAGCTTGTTATCAGCGCCTGTAATGGCAAAAGATATTCTTGATAAGTTAACAGTTGCTGATGGCTTTGCTATAAGCCTGTTTGCCGATGATGTTGAAAACGCGCGTCAAATCGCGGTATCAAAAAGAGGCATTGTTTACGCAGGTTCGCGTAAAGCAGGTAATGTTTATGCACTGATTGACCATAACAGTGATGGTGTTGCGGATAAAAAGATTGTCATAGCTACTGGCCTTGAAATGCCATCAGGTTTAGCGATTAAAGATGGTGATTTATATGTGGCTGAAGTGTCACGTATCATTCGTTTTAAAGACGTAGACAAAAACCTAAAAGATCCTAAATTTGACGTGGTATACGACAAGTTTCCAACTGATCGTCACCATGGTTGGAAGTTTATTAGTTTTGCGCCAACCGGTGAGCTAATTGTACCTGTGGGTGTACCATGTAACATTTGCGCTGAAGACGACAAATACGGCCGCATCTTCTCGTTAGATGTGGATACAAAAGAAATTAAAACCATCGCCAAAGGTGTTCGTAACTCAGTTGGTTTTGATTATCACCCTACAACGAATGCATTTTGGTTTAGTGATAACGGCCGTGACATGATGGGCGATGACATGCCACCTTGTGAAATTAACCGTGTTGGTGAAGGTGAAGAGGGCGCGCATTATGGCTTTCCTTATGTTCACGCTGGGGCGATTTTAGACCCTGAGTTTGGCAAAGGTAAAAGTATTGCTGACTACAAATCGCCAGCCCTTGCACTTGGTGCTCATGTTGCTCCTCTAGGTATTCATTTTTATAACGGTAAGCAGTTTCCTGCTAAATACAAAGAGCAGCTTTTTGTTGCTGAGCATGGTTCGTGGAACCGTAGTAAAAAATCAGGCTATAAAGTGATGCTAGCAAATGTTGAACAAGGTCGTATTACTAAGTACACCCCGTTCATCACAGGCTTTATGCAAAACGAAGAAACATTTGGTCGCCCGGTTGCATTTGCAGAGCTTGCAGATGGCAGCTTATTGATCTCAGACGACTTTGCTAATGTGATCTATCGCGTTAGTGCTAAGAAAAAATAGGTAAGCGTTAATGAGTGATACAGATACCTTGCTGATGCAAGGCGTAGAACAACAAACAATGGGGCGCTTTACTGAAGACGCCTACTTAAACTACTCAATGTACGTCATCATGGACCGTGCTTTACCTCATGTAGGTGATGGTCTTAAGCCTGTACAGCGTCGTATCATCTATGCAATGAGCGAGCTGGGGCTATCGGCGCAAGCAAAATATAAAAAATCAGCCCGTACCGTGGGTGATGTACTGGGTAAATACCATCCTCATGGTGATAGTGCTTGTTACGAAGCGATGGTGTTAATGGCGCAGCCGTTTTCTTACCGCTACCCGCTGGTGGACGGTCAAGGTAACTGGGGTGCTGCCGATGATCCTAAATCATTTGCTGCAATGCGTTACACCGAAGCGCGTTTATCTAAGTTCTCAGAAGTTTTACTAAAAGAACTGGGTCAAGGCACGGTCGATTGGACCGCAAACTTTGACGGTACACTTGATGAGCCAATGGTATTACCTGCGCGCTTACCGCACATCTTACTTAATGGTGTAACGGGGATTGCGGTAGGTATGGCAACTGATATTCCACCACACAATGTGCGTGAAGTTGCCAGTGCCTGTTGTCTATTACTTGATAAGCCAAAGACAGAAATCGAAGAGTTGCTTGAGTTAGTGCATGCGCCTGACTACCCAACAGAAGCTGAAATCATCACACCGAAAGACGATATTCGTAAGATTTATCAAACCGGACGTGGTTCTATAAAGATGCGTGCAATTTACACTGAAGAGCAAGGTGACATAGTGATCACTGCGCTGCCTCATCAGTGTTCAGGTGCAAAAGTACTTGAGCAAATTGCAGCGCAGATGAATGCTAAAAAGTTGCCAATGGTTGCTGATTTACGTGACGAATCTGATCACGAAAACCCAACTCGTATCGTGATTGTACCGCGTTCAAACCGCATTAAAGCTGAGCCATTAATGGCGCACCTATTTGCAACCACAGATTTAGAAAAGAACTACCGCGTAAACTTAAACATGCTTGGACTTGATGGTCGTCCGCAAGTTAAAGATTTACGTAGTATCTTAACTGAGTGGTTAACGTTCCGCCGTGAAACAGTTCGCCGCCGCTTACAGCACCGTTTAGATAAAGTATTAGCTCGCTTACATATTTTAGAAGGTTTATTAACGGCCTTTTTAAATATTGATGAAGTTATCGAAATTATCCGTACTGAAGATAAACCAAAGCCTGTATTAATGGAGCGTTTTGGTTTAACTGATATTCAAGCGGAAGCGATTTTAGAGTTAAAACTACGTCATTTAGCAAAACTTGAAGAGTTCAAGATTAAAGGTGAGCAGGATGAGCTTGCCCTTGAGCGTGACAAGCTAGAGCAAACGCTTGGTTCAGAGCGTCGTATGTCGACCTTGATGAAAAAAGAAATTCAAGAAGCGGCTGAAATGTATGGCGATGATCGTCGCTCACCAGTTGTTGAACGTGTTGAAGCTAAAGCGCTAAGTGAAAAAGACCTTATTCCTTCAGAGTCAGTGACCGTTGTGTTATCTGAAAAAGGTTGGGCACGTGTTGGTAAAGGCCATGATTTAGATGTTGAAGGGCTGAGTTATAAGTCAGGCGACAGCTATAAAGCCTCAGCAAGAGGTAAGAGTAACCAGCCTGCAGTGTTCTTAGACTCAAGTGGTCGTGCTTTTGCTACTGATGCACACAGTTTACCTTCAGCTCGAAGCCAAGGTGAGCCAATGACAGGGCGCTTTAACTTAAGCGCAGGAGCCAACTTTGAGCATGTGGTGATGGCAGAAGACAACCAAGTGTTGTTAATGGCCTCAGATGCAGGTTATGGCTTTATAAGCGACTTTAAAGATCTGGTGAGTAAGAACAAAAACGGTAAAGCGCTGGTCAGTGTTCCTAAAGGCGGTGAATTACTTGCGCCAATTAGAGTAACTGATGTAGCAACAGATTACTGTATGGCAATTTCTAACGAAGGCCGCATGTTGTTATTCCCACTGCGTGATTTACCTAAACTTAGTAAGGGTAAAGGAAATAAGATTATTTCTATTCCAAGTGCGAAAGTACAAGCCCGAGAAGAGTTTGTAAAAGTACTGGCTGTGGTGCCTGAGGGCAGTAGCGTAACCCTGCATGCAGGGAAACGAAAACTAACACTGAAACCTGCTGATCTTGAGCATTATCATGGTGAACGTGGTAGAAGGGGTAACAAATTACCGCGCGGCTTACAGCGTGTTGATGAAGCTGTTGTTGAAGTGACTCAAACTGATGATAGTGATGAGTCGCCAAGCGAAGTAACAGAGTAAAAAATAAAAGGCCTGCAATTGCAGGCCTTTTTTATTGTGTTAGTTTGCAACGACTCTCATTGAAACCGGTCTAGAAAAGTTAAGGTATTGACCATTATCAGCTTTTACATCTTGTAAATCTTGATGGCTGGTATTCTCAGTAAAACGAGCTGTATGTCGATAAGATAGATTCGGCCAGTCAGAAAGCATAACAGATACTCCTGGGGCCGTTTTAACGTATACAGGATGTTTATTGATATAAGATGGTAGTCTGTAGTTTGAGCGCTCATTTGCTTTTAGGCAGTATTCACTCTGATCTAACAAGCTAACAATACAACCTAATGGCTCTTTTGAGCTAAATACTCGCATAGAACGCGGTTTAGAGAAATCTAAGTACTGGCCATTTCTTGCTAAAACATTTTTTAGTTTGTTATTTTCAACGGTGCCATTAAAAGTCGCAATACGGTTATAAGACAAGTTCCCATAGTCAGATAACATGACCTGCAAGCCTTGAGGTGCTTTCACATATACAGGTTTTCTACTGATAAAAGCAGGGAGGTAGCTTGCTTTTTGCCCATCTTCAAGGCAAAACTCTTCGTTTGTCTCTATGTTTACAATACAGGCTTTTGGCTTTTCAAGTGTCGTAACCACTGACGTTGCTAACTTCTCTTTAGCTGGCTCGAGGGTTTTTGATGCGAGTAAGTTTGAGTCACAGCGGATCGTTGCACTAACAGGGTTTAGCGCTGCTTCAATATTGATATGAAACTTGTTCATTCTATCTGAATTTAATCGTGTAGCAGGTAAGTTAAATGTTTTTCTGCCTGCTTTTTCTGTTTCAACGGCAAGTTTGCAACGTGAATTCGAAAAGTTGTCAGTGTATACCGCACCTGAAGATCCATGTAAGGCTGGGTAAATAAAACTTGTTAACTGTTTATTTGGATCGTAATAACCAACTAACGTTGTGATTGCTACGTCTTGTTTATAAGGAACCCTTTTTACAACGCTATTAGTATTCGTGTCTAAAACCAAATTTTCCCAAGATTCCATCTGCTTAGTTGCAGAGTTCCATTTAGTAAACCCTGTTTTAGAGGCGATATCAAAGTTAGCTCGGCTCTCAAAAAAACGTTGTATATGGTTTAACTCGTAAGGCGTATGTAAAGTATATTTATTAAATTCGTAATACATCGGACCACCACCTGACATAGAGCCAGTACCATATTGATGGCCATTAAATGGTGCTATACAGATCTCTTTATAGCAACGGTCTTTATAAGTTAGTTTAGCTGAAAAGTTAGGTATAAACTTATCTAAATCTGCATCCCAGCCCCAGGTCGAATTACGCTCATCAGCAGGACGATGTAATATGCCATTTAAGCCGCCAGGAAAATGGCCCATACCATAGTTATGGCCTAATTCATGACTGAATTCATTACCCTCAGACCGAATTAATGTAACCATGCCTGCGCCACCAGGTAAGCCATGGACAAAAGTACCATTATCATACTTACCTATTGAAGTGTGTGCTGTTAATTGTGCGCTACTAAATGGGTGCGCAGTTGAACCAGAGACACCTGAGGCATTAATGCCATAATTAGCATTGTTGATACCATGTGACATCAAGCTCTTAGCAATAAGATGACGCATATCGCCTGTATATACACCGCCCTTACTCGGATCTGAGTCAGTTAATAAGTTACCATTTGGCAGCATCACTTCTGTAAGATGCATCGCCTCGAATTTATTAACCGTTAGCTTAGTGATCGGAACTTGTTGGAAATACTGGCGATGTAAATCAGGATTCTTTTGAAAAGTAAATTTATCGCGATATGGAGTCAATAAACCAAGATCGATGGTGTTCTGTATTAAATTCCCGTTATCTCCAACAGTGATGTTTTCTAGGTCGCCTTGCTTATTGCCAAACTGAAAAGAAACTCGTATGCCCGGCTTAATTACTGTAGCGGGTATAATGCTTGAAAATGTGTCTTCGCTATAGGTGGGCGGGTTGGCATCATTTTCATAACCAAAAGGTTTTGTGAAGTCCTCTGGTGAGCGCATAAATGTTTGATAAAGAAGGCTGTTATTATTATCGAATACACTTAATATAACTTTTGCAGCATGGCTCAATTTATCATGTGGTTTAAACATAATCATTGTTCTTCGCTCTGCTACCAAGTGAGGTTGAATATCATCTTCGACACCATTGTGTGATGGCATAATTGAGTTTTGTGCAAAAAGCACTGTGGCAGGGAAGTTTCCTGTTGTATCACTATAAAACTCATTTTGATTAAATGTATTTTCATCTGCACTGAAGACTGCTGATGTATGAGATAAAGCGAGAGAATAGAGTAAAGCTATGGCTATCGGTGATTTTTTCATTAGCGATTACCTTTGACTATTGTTTTTTGGGGGTAGGGGTATCTAACTAATTAGATTAACAGTGTAAGAAAAGTAACTCTTTAAGAGTCTTCATAATCTAAATTGAGAAAAATCTGTAAATAAAATCTTGTTAATTGTTGTGTGTTTTTAAATAGTTTATCTTCCATTTGCTAAAATAGAGTGGAGAAAAACTATTTAAGCGTACACATGTGCGCTTAAAGCTATTGTCATAGCATTTTTCACGTTATAATGCGCGCTGATTAGTACGAGGAGAATTCGTTTGTTAGCTATTTTTCGCATAATTTTCATGGCGTTATTCATTGTTTTAAGCTGTGTTTTTGGGCTGCTTTTATGCATCGTTAAGCCGTTTCATACTAATAACGTGCATATTATTGCGGGTTGGTTTTGCAAGGTAGCTAAAATTTTAGGTGTCAAACTAGAGCTTAAATATCACGAGACTCCAAAAAATATTGGCCCTGCTGTCTATGTAGCAAATCATCAAAATAACTATGACCTATTCACTTTACCTGCCATGGTGCCGGAGAACTGCGTAAGCCTAGGTAAAAAAAGCCTCAAATGGATCCCGTTTTTTGGTCAGCTGTACTGGTTATCGGGAAATATCTTAATTGACCGCGCTAACCGTTCAAAAGCAGCAGGCACAATCTCTAAATCAGCTGAGAAAATAAAACAAAAAGGCTTATCGGTTTGGATGTTTCCTGAGGGTACGCGAAGCTATGGCCGTGGTTTATTGCCTTTTAAAACAGGGGCATTTCACACAGCAATGAGTGCTGATGTGCCAGTAGTGCCAGTTTGTATGAGTACAACGCACAAAACTATTAAGCTAAATCGCTGGGATAATGGTACAATTTACCTCGAAATGTTAGCGCCGATTTATCTTGATAAAGACGTATCTGCTCGTGACCATGCTTCACATGTTCATCAGATTATGGCTGCTAAAATAACTGAATTAGATGCTCAAGTGAGAAACAAATAATGGAAAATTGGCGCGAAATTACTGAAGACATCGTTACTTCATTACTTGAAGATGGCTCAGATCCTGAAGTACTTTATGAAGTGGAGCACCACTTTGTTAGCGAAAATTTTGAAAAGTTAGAGCAAGCCGCTTTAGCCGCTTTTAAACTAGGTTACGATGTTGAAGAACCTGCAGAACTTGAGCTAGAAGACGGCGAGAAAGTGTGGAGCTTTGACGTGGTTGTTGAGTGTGAACTTGAAGTAGAAGCGATTATGGAAGATGTAGACAAGCTAGAAGCGCTTGCTCAGCAAACCGACGTAGAATACGACGGCTGGGGTACTTACTTTCAGGAATAAACAGCTACAGAGCTGTCAGCTATCAGCCGTCAGCTTTCAGGGATAAAGTTAGCGAGTTGCTACTTTCTAACTTTCCCCTTTCTAACTAATACCTATTTCGTATTCGCTACCCAATCTATAGACATTTGTAACCAATTAGCGATAATAAAAAACTCGATGTTTTTATGCGCTAAGCTCACATATGCTTATTACCTTACCCATTGCCGAACTTGTACCAGGGATGTTTGTTGACAGTGTCAGTAAGCAACAAGAGCATGTAAATAGTATTAAGATCAAAACACGTGGTTTAGTGCGTGATAAAACGATTATTCAACGCCTGATCTCTGAGGGGGTTGAAGAGCTACTCATCGACTTTACACAAAGCGATGTTGCACTCCCTAAAAAATACCAACCAAAGCCTGAACCGGCTAAACCTAAGGTTGAACAAAAACCTGCAGCTAAGGAAGCACCGCAAGGGATCACGGTTCAACAAGAGTTTCTAAAAGCCAGCGTGCATTACGAGCAGCACAGCCGAAAATTGCAAGGTTTCTACTCAGATATCACATCGGGTTTAAAGATGAATGTAGCTGTGCTTGATGATATCGCCGTTGATATAGTCAGCTCGGTATTTCGTAATCACAATGCCTTAACTATCTTAACTCGCCTTAAAGATAAACATATTTATAACTGGCGGCACATGATCAACACCGCTATTTTGGTGAGTGTGTTTGCTAAGTACCTAGGTTACAAAGAAAAGACAATTAAAGAGCTGGCAATGGGTGCATTGATGCACGATATTGGTCAGGCGAAAATGCCACAAGGTGTATTGTCAAAACCAAGCGCTTTGAACGACAACGAAATGCAAGTTGTTAAAAAGCATGTGGCGCAGAGTTTAGGTTTAGTGAAAGGTGAAAAGGGCATTACGCCGTTAATGCTCGATATGATAGTGAATCACCATGAGCGTTTAGATGGTACAGGTTACCCTCGCGGTATTGCAGCTGAAAAGCTGAGCCGTGCAGCCCGTATTATGGCAATTGTTGATGTGTACGATGCGTTAACAGCCGACAGGCCGCATCAAGAAGGGGATGAACCCATAAATGCACTGCGTTATTTGTTAGCCCATAAAGAGCTGTTTGATGCAGAGCTGGTGCAGCACTTTATTAAATGCTTAGGCGTTCACCCTGTAGGTACTATTGTTAAACTAACAAATGAGCGATTAGCACTGGTACTTGAAGGCAACAAATTAAATCCTATCAAGCCTAAAGTTAAGTTATTTTATAATGCTAAGCATGGGCATCACGTCACCCCTAAGGACTTAGATTTAAGTGAGCCAGATCAAAGTATAAAAATTGTATCGAGCATTAAGCCGCTTGACTACCAAATTAATTTGGCTCGTTTGTTAAAAGAGCATTTGTTGAACTAGCATTTTTACATCGTTTAAGTTTTGCCTGCCTAGCAGAAATATAAGCACCTAAAAAGCAACTAGCCATTAATGTAAGCCACAGCAAAGTACCCAGCTCTACATGAACTGCAAAGCAGCAAAAAGTTAAAGATACCAACGCATTTGTCATAGCCCCCAGCCAATAATGATTAACAGGGTTATCGCATTGTCCCGCTTGCGTACAGGCGCAATAATTTGCTTTATAAAAACAAAACACACTGGCGCCGCAAAAAATGAGCCCCGCCATAATAAGTAAAATGATCACACTTTTTAGCTTCCTTGGTGATTTTGCAATGAGTTTAAAATGCAGGTAATTACAAGTCAATCTAAATGATAATTAATTACAATTAGAGTATAAACTCTAATAACACATTTCTCATCCGATGAGTTTTAAAAAGTTGTTAAATCATCGTTAAAAAACGTGTTTTTTGCTGTTTTTTGACGCTTTGTTACAGTTTTTTATAAAAAATTAAGGTAGTGTAGCCAAGTTTAAAATCCTAATAACAACACATAGATACCCAAACAGCAGTTTGGTTAAGGACTTAACAATGAAATTTACTAAAACTCTAATCGCAGCTTCGCTTGCGTTAGTATCTGCAGATACATTTGCTGCTGCGTTTCAGTTAGCTGAGCAAAACGCATCAGGCCTTGGCCGTGCATATGCCGGTGAAGCCTCTATCGCTGACGACGCGTCAGTTGTTGCTCGTAACCCAGCTTTAATGACTCTTTTTAAAGATAAGCAATTAAGTGTTGCAGCTATCGGCGTAATTCCAGATGTGAGCTTAGAAGGAGCTGGTAATGATTATGGTTTAGATAATAGTGTCTTAAATGATGACAGTATCGCTCCTAGTGCGATTATTCCGGCTGCTTATTTCACTATGCCTGTAAATGATAAAGTATCGGTTGGTTTTGGCGCGTTTTCTAACTTCGGCCTTGCGACCGAGTTTGATGATGACTATGCTGCTGGTCAAATTGCTGGTGAAACTGAGATTGTCACAGTGAACATGAATGCAAGTGTAGCTTATAAAGTATCAGAGCAGTTTAGTTTTGGTGTTGGTCTAAATGCAGTGTATGCAGAAGCTAAAATTATTCGTAAGTTCGGTGAAGTACCACCAGTAAACCCTGCAATAGCATCTATTCCTGCAAGTGCCGATGCTGTTCACCTTGAAGGTGATGATATGGGCTACGGCTTAAACATTGGCTTAATGTATCAGTTGGATGAAAACAGCCGTTTTGGTTTTAACTACCGTAGCGAAACAGACATCACGTTTGAAGGTGAATATTCTAATGAGCTACCTACATACATTGAAGGTGGATTGAACGGACAACTTGAGTTACCAGGCTCAGTTGAAATTACATTACCTGCAATTGCTGAATTTTCTGGTTCTCACCAGCTAGATGAAAAACTAGGTTTACACTACAGTGTGCTATGGACCGGATGGAGCAGCTTTGATTCGCTAGAGGCTCAAGTAACGAGTCCAACGGGTGATAAGTTTAGCGCATTTGAAAAAACTGAAGATTTTTCTGATGCACTACGCTACTCGATAGGTGCTGATTACCAATATAACGAAAACCTGTTATTGCGTGCTGGTTTTGCCTTTGATGAGTCGCCTGTATCACAGAAGCATTTATCAATATCTATTCCTGATACTGACCGTTTTTGGTTCTCTTTTGGTGGTAATTACGCGATTGATAAAAACTCAAATGTTGATTTAGGTGTGAGTGTATTACGTGGTAAAACACAAACTTTCACTGAAACAGTAGAAAGTGAAACTTTACCTCAGCAATGGTCTTTTGAATCTAAAGGCCATGCAGTATTACTTGGTGCTCAGTACAACTACAAGTTTTAATGTAGACATGTCTTATGATTAATCGCAAGGTACAAAAAAGCCGCTCACTTTAACAGTAAGCAGCTTTTCCAATGCCTGCTAAATTGTTTTAGCAGGCAAAATATCTAAAGCTATAAACTTTCTATTTTAGTTTTTTGCTCAAGTAGCTTGGTTTTAGCATCAGTAAATTCAGCTAATTTAGCATTTTCTTTTGCAAGTACGGCTTCAGGTGCGTTATTTACAAACTTTTCGTTTGCTAGTTTATTTTGCACTTGGGCTAAGCCCTTTTCTGCTTTTTCGAGTTGCTTGTTAATACGCGCAAGCTCGGCTTCAACATCAATTAAGCCCGCCATGGGGATCATAATTTCAAGGTTGCCAACATATGATGTTGCACACGCAGGTGCGTCGTCTTTGTTTTCAAGCAAAGTGAAAGATTCAAGTTTAGCAAGCGAGGCAATAAACGACTCGTTCTCGTTAATACGGCGCACGTCATCACTTGATGCGTTAGCGAGTAATACGTTAAGTGGTTTACTTGGGCTAATATCCATTTCACCACGAATAACACGAATTGCTAAAATAAACTGCTTAACCCACTCTAAGTCGTCCATTGCTTGGGCATCAACGTTTGCTTCGTTATAAACAGGGAAGCCCTGTACCATAATGCTGGTGCCTGCTGTTTCAAGCCCTGCAAGTGGTGCAACGCGCTGCCAAATTGTTTCGGTGATGTATGGCATCATTGGGTGCATTAAGCGCAGTAGGCTCTCAAGTATGGTAATTAGCGTGTTACGCGTACCGCGTTGCTGTACTTCATTGCCTTTAAATAATACTGGCTTAGTTAGCTCTAAGTACCAATCACAGAACTGGTTCCATGTGAATTCGTAAAGCGTGTTTGCAGCTAAATCAAAGCGGTAGCTATCAAGGTGCTCAGTGTAGGTTTTAACCGTTGCTTCAAATTGACCTAATATCCAGCGATCTGCCAAAGAGAACTCTTTTTCAGCATCGTTGAAGCCACAATCTTGCTCTTCTGTGTTCATCAATACGTAACGGCTCGCGTTCCATAGTTTGTTACAGAAGTTACGGTAACCTTCAAGGCGGTTCATATCCCAGTTGATATCACGACCGGTTGATGCCATTGCTGCTAGGGTAAAGCGAAGCGCATCGGTACCGTGTGCTTCAATTCCATTTGCGAAAACTTTACGTGTGTCTTTTTCAATTTTAGCGGCAAGTTTAGGCTGCATCATGTTGCCAGTGCGTTTTTGTACTAGATCTTCAAGCTCAATGCCGTCAATCATGTCTAGTGGGTCAAGTACGTTACCTTTTGACTTAGACATTTTATCGCCGTTTTCATCACGGATAAGGCCTGTTACGTAAACGGTTTTAAATGGTACTTGTGGCTTGCCGTCTTCATCTTTGATGAAGTGCATGGTCATCATGATCATACGCGCAACCCAGAAGAAGATGATGTCGAAACCTGTTACCAATACGTCAGACGGGTGGAACGTTTTTAAATCGTCTGTGTTTGCAGGCCAGCCTTGCGTTGAGAAAGTCCAAAGCGCAGACGAGAACCAGGTATCTAAAACGTCTTCGTCTTGCTTAAGTGCAACATCATCAGCAAGGTTGTTATCGCGGCGTACTTCAGCTTCGTCACGACCAACGTATACGTTACCTTCGTTGTCGTACCAAGCAGGGATGCGGTGACCCCACCAAAGCTGACGTGAAATACACCAGTCTTGTACGTCGTTCATCCACGAGAAGTACATGTTCTCGTATTGTTGAGGAACAAATTTAATGTCGCCATTTTTAACGGCTTCTTTTGCAGGCTCTGCAAGTGGTGCTACGCGCACGTACCACTGATCTGTAAGAAGTGGCTCAATCACTACGCCAGAACGGTCACCGTAAGGAACTGTTAGGCTGTGATCTTCAATTTTTTCTAGTAGACCAAGTTCTTCAAATTCGCTCACAATCGCTTTTCGTGCATCAAAGCGGTCAAGGCCGTGTAAGCGCTCAGGAATTGGCGCGTCTAATTCAAGCTCTTTACCGTCGAACGTGTAGCTTTCGCCTTCGCTTAATACCGCAGCATCTTTGTTGAAGATGTTGATCATTGGTAGTTGGTGACGTTTACCTACTTCATTATCGTTAAAGTCGTGAGCAGGTGTGATTTTCACACAACCTGTGCCTTTTTCCATGTCTGCATGTTCATCGGCAACAATTGGAATACGACGGTTTACGATAGGCAGTAAAATGTCTTTACCGATCAGATCTTGGTAACGCTCATCATCAGGGTTAACAGCAACACCTGAATCACCTAGCATTGTTTCAGGACGTGTTGTCGCAACAATGATGTAGTCTTTACCATCTTTGGTTTTTACGCCATCAGCAAGTGGGTAACGTAGGTTCCACATGTGACCTTGTTTGTCTTTGTTTTCAACTTCAAGATCAGAAATAGCAGTGTGTAGTTTAGGATCCCAGTTAACTAGGCGCTTACCACGGTAAATTAAGTCTTCTTTGTGAAGACGTACAAATACTTCTTTAACCGCTTCAGAAAGGCCATCGTCCATAGTGAAACGCTCACGGTCCCAATCTACAGAAGCGCCTAAACGACGTAATTGTTTAGTGATCGTGCCGCCAGAGTGGTTTTTCCACTCCCAGATTTTATCGATAAATGCTTCACGGCCTAGGTCGTGACGTGTTTTACCTTCTTCAGCAGCAAGCTTACGCTCAACAAGCATTTGCGTTGCGATACCTGCGTGGTCAGTACCTACTTGCCATAAAGTGTTGTTGCCTTGCATACGCTTTAAACGCGTTAGCGTATCCATGATGGTATCTTGGAACGCGTGGCCCATGTGTAAGCTACCCGTGACGTTTGGTGGCGGGATCATAATTGAGTATGCGTCACCTTGGCCAGACGGTTTAAAGTAGCCATTTTCTTCCCAGCCTTGGTATAAAGACTGTTCAATATCTTGCGGATTATAGGTTTTATCCATTACACAGAACCTTAAATAAATGCTTAAATGTCAATTTCTTGCGTTGCAATATGGGCGCCCAGTTGGCGAAGCTTTTTAAACCGCTCACGGGCGGCTTGCTTAGCATTTGGCTCAACGGGTACGAAATCATAAACCTGCTGAAAACGGCGAATAAAATCCGGTAGGTGTTCAGCTAAGTTGATTAATATTTTTCTGTTGCCGACAGGTGGAGTCATACCAATTTCAACCGGAGCGCCACCTTTAGGGCCTTCACCTTGTAAGTTATGTGGTACAAAACTATCTGGTTCAAATGACCAAATGATGTCGTCGATTGTGTGGGCCGTGTCGGTGTTATCAGCGTAAATAAATACGCGATGACCTAGACGATACTGATCCGCAGCAATTTTAGCTGCCAGATCGAAAACAGCGCCAGCCGTTTGGTGGGCACTATCATCTTGTTTTAGAACGTAAAATTGTGCGTTCATATTCATAGTGACTTTCGTCCCCACAGATACACAGATCAAAGCAGGGATTTTGACATAGAACGCGAATTGCTTCAATTAATAAGGCGCCATTTGGCGCCTTATTTAGGGTTAGTTTTAAGCTTACGGTAAGGCTTAATCGTGACTTGCTTCACTCACGCCTGCGCGGTTCAGTAAATACTGAGTCAACATAGGCACCGGACGACCGGTTGCGCCTTTGTTTTTACCGCCGCTGCGCCATGCTGTACCTGCGATATCTAAATGCGCCCAGTTATATTTTTTGGTGAATTTAGATAAGAAGCATGCCGCTGTAATCGTACCTGCAGCACGGCCACCTAAGTTGGTGAAATCAGCGAATGGGCTTTCAAGTTGCTCTTGATAGTCATCCCATAAAGGTAACTGCCATGCGCGGTCGCCACTTTGCTCAGACGCTTTTAGTAGGTCATGGGCAAGTGGGTTGTGGTTTGATAGTAAACCTGTGGCATGTGAACCCAGCGCGATAATACATGCACCTGTCAGTGTTGCTACATCGACAACGGTATCTGGTTCAAAACGCTCAACATAAGTGAGTGCATCACACAGTACTAAACGGCCTTCAGCGTCGGTATTTAACACTTCAACTGTTTGCCCCGACATGGTTGTTAAGATATCACCCGGGCGGTAAGCGTTTGAGCCTGGCATGTTTTCACAACCTGCTAAAACACCGACAACGTTAATTGGTAATTGCATTTGCACTAAAGCGCGCATAGTACCAATAACACCTGCTGCACCACCCATGTCGTATTTCATTTCATCCATGGCTTCGCCTGGTTTGATCGAAATACCACCTGAGTCAAAGGTTAAGCCTTTACCCACTAACACGATTGGCGCTTGGTCTTTGTCGCCACCTTGATAGTTGATCACCGACATAACCGATTCATTAGCACTACCACGGCCAACCGCTAGGTATGAATTCATGCCCAGCTCTGCCATTTTTTCTTCGCCAATGATATCAACGCTTACATTATCGAAGTTATCAGCAATTTCTTGTGCTTGCTCACCTAAATAAGCTGGGTTACAGATATTTGGCGGCATGTTAGCAACGTCTTTACATAACTTGCTACCAGCAGCGATGGCTAAGCCATGCTCAATTGCACTTTCGCCAATGGTTAACTCGCGACGCGTTGGTACGTTGAAAACAATTTTACGTAGTGGGCGACGTGGATCGCTCTTTTTGCTTTTCAGTTGATTGAAGGTGTACAAGCAGTCTTGAGTTGTTTCAACTGCTTGGCGTACTTTCCAATAAGTGTCACGGCTTTTAACGTGTTGCTCAGTTAAAAAGCATACCGCTTCCATCGAACCTGTTTCGTTTAGCGTGTTAATCGTTTTTGAGATGATTTGTTTATATTGTTTGTCATCAAGCTCTCGCTCTTTACCACAACCTACTAGTAGTACACGCTCGCTCAGTACATTAGGCACATGATGCAATAGCAATACTTGGCCTGGTTTACCTTCAAGGTCACCACGACGCAGTAAGTTAGAGATATAACCGTCACTGATTTTATCTAATTGTTCACCAATGGGGGATAAACGACGTGGCTCATAAACGCCTACTACAATACATGCGCTACGTTGCTTTTCTGGACTACCACTTTTTACGCTAAATTCCATTGTTACTCCTGATATTGAGTCGTATAACCTTAGTTTATAAGGGTAAGAAATTCTTTTTCGAGTCCTTTCTTACATTTTTTAGTTTAATAGCACTAATCTTAGTACATAAACTATGACTCTATTTATGTGTTTTTGAACTTTATCTTAATGTGAATATCAATATCACATAATAGACGCCATCTGCACCATTTATGCAAGATTATATGTTCTTGCTAGGTATGATATTTAACTTTGATGGCATATAATAAAGTGAGTAAAATAACTAGTTTACTCAAAATTCCTTACTATTCCAGTGAAACTCGATGTTTAACAGGGGCGAGCATTGCTAATTTTTCGTTATTTGACCACTGAAGTCTTCAAGTCGCAGGTCGCCGTATTTTTAACTTTGATGACTATTTTTGTGTCTCAAAAGTTTGTTGTTATTTTAGGAGACGCCTCTGAAGGGGGTCTTCCAGCTAAACTTGTGCTTTCGATGATTGCACTAAAACTTCCTCAACTTGCTTCACTTATCTTGCCTTTGAGTATCTTCTTAGGGATTATTTTGGCATACAGTCGCATTTATGCCGACAGCGAAATGACCGTATTCAGAGCTTGCGGTGTCAGTGAATGGTATGTGGTTCGGGTAACCCTTATCTCAAGCACTGCGATGGCTGTTTTAGCCGGTGCGCTTACTCTTTATGTTGCGCCATGGGCCAGTGAACAAGAATATCAATTAAAAGAGCAAGCCAAAGCTGATGCTGGCTTATCGGCATTACGTGCAGGTCGCTTCCAACAAACAGGTAACGAGAAAGCGGTGGTTTTTATTCACAACATCGAAAATAGCGGTAAAGAGCTACACAAAGTATTTGTTGCACAGCTACCAGATCGTGAAAAAGGTGACTTAGCCCGTTTAGTGTATGCAGAGCGTGGTGTGGTGATTGAGCAAGATAATGGTGAGCAGCAACTTGTTCTTAACGATGGTAAGCGCTACGAAACAGATGGTGAGTCTGCTGCGTTAAACCTAACAGAGTTCGATGGTTACAGTGTACAAATTCAAGATCAAGAAATAGAGCACCAGCGTCGTAAGTTAGAAGCTATACCAACGTTTGATTTATTCAAAATGAAAACCTCTGAAGCTATTGCACAGTGGCAGTGGCGTTTAGCTATTCCGCTTTCAATTCCATTATTAACTTTACTCGCAGTACCTTTGAGTGTGGTGAATCCGCGCCAAGGTAAATTCGCTAAATTAGTGCCTGCAATCAGCTTGTATTTAGGGTACTTCATTTTATTGAATGCAGCTAAGTTTGCTGTTGAAGATGGTAAAATTCCACCTTCAATTGGCTTATGGTGGATCCATTTATCAGCCTTGTTTATTGGTGGTTTCTTGATTATCAAAGGTCGTCCGCTCGGCGCATGGTTAAAGGCAGTTGTGACTAAGCGGGAGTTAAGCGCATGATGAAAACACTCGACTGGTATTTAGGTCGCAGCATAATTCAAACCACCGGTTTTGCATTAATGGTGCTGGTAGGTATTAGTACCCTGATTAAGTTCATTGAGCAGTTAAAATCAGTTGGCCGTGGTAGCTATGATATTGCAACTGCGCTGATTTACACCCTGTATAGCATGCCGGGTGATTTAGTTATCTTCTTCCCAATGGCAGCCTTGATTGGTGGCTTAACAGGTTTAGGCGCATTGGCCTCAAACAGTGAGCTGGTCGTTATGCAAGCGGCGGGTATGTCACGCCTGCAAATTATTGCATCAGTCATGAAAACCGCGATGTTTATGGCAATTTGTATGATGGCGCTAGGTGAATGGGGTGCCCCAGAAGCACAGCTCAAAGCAAAAGAAATACGTAACCAAGCGATTTATGGTGGTGATGTATTTAATGCTAAGCAAGGTGTGTGGGCGAAAGATGGCAGCAATTTTATTAATATTGAAGATGTCGATCAGCAAGGCACTTTACGTGGCGTGCATATGTATCACTTTGATAAATCGTTACAACTTACTCAAATTACCAAGGCAGAAGAAGCAATAAACCGTAAAGATGGTTGGTTACTTCGTGATGTAAATAAAGTCATGATCACGCCAGAGCAGATCAGTACTGAGCAGCATAAAGAAGAGTTTTACGACTCGCAACTGACCGCCGAAAAATTAGGAGTGGTGTCGGTTAAGCCCGAAGCGCTGTCGTTTACTGGGCTTTGGTCATATTTAGGTTATTTGCAGCAAAATGAGCAAGACACCAGTACTTATGAGCTAGCGCTATGGCGTAAGATCATGCAGCCTGTATCTATCGCCGTTATGTTGTTAGTTGCTTTATCGTTTATATTCGGCCCGCTTCGCACAGTAACTATGGGCGCACGTATCATCATGGGTGTAATAACCGGTATTACTTTCCACTTAACTAATGAGATATTTGGTCCTGTGGTGATGGTTTACCAAATTCCAGCAGTGGTTGGTGCTGTGTTACCAAGCGTACTGTTTATAGGGTTTGCAACTTATCTATTGAATAAACGAGTTTGATAGTCGTTTAAAAAGCACAAAAAAAGCGTGGTTTGAGCCATAATGCCGATCAGTTAAGCAATTGACATTTGGCATAATAGGATCAAAATCCGATGATCACAGGTCATCGGATTTTTTTTATGCCCCTTAGTCATAGCTTCGCCAATATTTCATCATTTATCGATTCT